>CAZGOK010000005.1:0-23676 GCA_964527665.1 uncultured Sphaerochaeta sp. | reverse complement strand
CAGCTTCCTTCATGGCAACCTGGCTATAACGCATGTTAATGCCGTGGTTGATACAGGGAGAGTAGCAGAATACGATTGAAGGACCGTTCCATGCAACTGCTTCCTGAAGGGCTTTCTGAGCGTGGTTCCTGTTGGCTCCAAGAGAGATGGATGCGACATATGCATGCCCGTAGATCATGCTCATGAAGCCCATGTTCTTCTTGCCAATCTCCTTACCAGCGTTTGCAAACTTTGCAACTGCTCCAATCGGAGTGGCTTTTGAAGCTTGCCCACCGGTGTTTGAGTAAACCTCAGTATCGAGCACGAGGATGTTTACGTTCCTGCCAGAAGCGAGAACGTGGTCAACACCACCATATCCGATATCATAAGCCCAACCGTCACCACCGATGATGAAGACAACCTTATCTGAGAAGTAGTCTTTCAACTCTTCGATCTTAGCAAGCACAGCCTTCTGTTCAGGTGTCTTAGCAGCAGCAATTGCGGCAGGAAGGAGTGCCTGGACAGCCTTCTGAGCATCTACAGAAGCATCAGTTGACTCAGACCACAGCTCAAGGGACTTCTCGATGGCGGCCTTGAATGCATCGGTTGTGCCGAGTTCAAAAAGGCGATCGATGTAGATCTTAAGCTGGTTTCTGTTGGAATCAACAGCAAGTCTCATACCAAGACCATACTCAGCATTATCCTCAAAGAGGCTATTGCCCCAAGCTGGGCCATGGCCATCGCTCTGACGCACAGTATAAGGAGTGGTAGGGAATGTACCGGAATAAATTGAAGAACAACCTGTTGCGTTGGCAGCGATCATGCGATCCCCACAGATCTGGGAAACCATCTTGACGTAGGGAGTCTCACCACAACCAGCACATGCACCAGAGAATTCAAACAAAGGCTGCTTGAACTGCAGGCCCTTGATCGTAGATTCGGCTGCACCGTCGAGAACGTTGTAGGGAAGCTCTTCAAAGAATTTGTAGTTGTCAGCTTGACCGGCAGCTCTTTCAACTGCAATGGGACTGAACTCAAGAGCTTTTGTCTTAGCGGGACAAGTCTCGATACAGACACCACAGCCGACACAGTCTTCAGTGTAGACCTGAATCTTGTACTTGAGATCACGAGTGTTCTTAGTACTTGATTTCAGGACATTGAAAGACTCAGGAGCACCGGCAAGGTCAGCAGGATCGATCTGCTTGGCTCTGATAGCTGCGTGCGGGCAAGCCTGTACACACTGGTTACACTGGATACAGTTCTCTGCGATCCAATGGGGGATGAAAGGAGCTACACCGCGCTTCTCGAACTTTGCAGTTCCAGTAGGCAGCAGTCCGTCAAAGGACATCTGGGAGACAGGAATATCATTACCCTTGAGGTGCATGATGGGCTCCATGATGTTCTTTGCAAAGTCAGAAGCATCCTCAGGGATCAAGCGAGCTGGTTTGTAGCTCTTGGTGATCTCAGAAGGAATCTTGACCAGGTGCAGGGCAGCGCTAGCGCCATCAACAGCATCCCAGTTCTTCTTGACGATCTCTTCACCCTTGCGTAGGAAGGTCTTGCGGATGTACTTCTTGATCAAGTCAATGGCCTCATCCTCAGGCAGGACCTTGCTGATCTTGAAGAAGGCAGCCTGCATGACCGTGTTGATGCGTGAACCAAGACCGGCGGCCTCTGCAATTGCAAGAGCGTCGATGTTGTAGAAGCGGATCTTCTTTGCGATGATCTCTTCCTGCATCTCAACAGTCAGGTGCTCAAATACTTCGTCAGAAGGAATCTGACTGTTGAGCAGGAATACACCACCCTCTTTCAGAGGAGCAAGCATGTCATAGCGCCCGACATAGGCTGGGTTGTGACAAGCGACGAAGTCGGCATGGTCGATCAACCAAGGCATATCAAGGGAGCTATTGCCAAAGCGCAGGTGACTGGTGGTGATACCACCGGACTTCTTCGAGTCATAGGAGAAGTATGCCTGTGCATTCTGCTCGGTGTTATCGCCGATGATCTTGATGGAGTTCTTGTTTGCACCGACGGTACCGTCAGAGCCAAGGCCCCAGAACATGCAGGAAACAACGTCTGCAGGAGATACGTTGATCTTCTCCTTCACAGGGATGGAGAGGTTGGTCACATCATCGTTGATACCGACGGTGAAGGGGCTGAAAGCAGCTCCTGCGAGGTGGTCGTAGACAGCCTTTGCATGGGAAGGAGTGAAATCCTTACTTGAAAGACCGAAGCGCCCGCCAATAACCTTGATCTCAGAGCGTCCCATCTGTGAAAGGGCGGTGATGACATCCTGATAAACAGGTTCGCCGAGGCTACCGGGTTCCTTGGTCCTGTCGAGCACTGCGATGCGCTTTACTGACTGGGGAATGGCATCTACAAAATGCTTTGCGGAGAACGGACGGTAGAGCCTGATCTTCAACAGGCCGGTCTTACCGCCCTTCTTGTTGATGTACTCAGTTGCCCACTCCATGGTGTCGGCTCCACTGCCCATGACAATGACAAGGTCTGTGGCTTCAGGATCGCCGACATAGTCAAAGAGGTGGTACTGACGCCCGGTGACTTTTGCAACCTCGTCCATGTACTTCTGCACCATCTCAGGGATAGCGTTGTAGTAGGAGTTGACAGTCTCACGGCCCTGGAAGTATACGTCTTCGTTCTGTGCTGCAACCTTGAGCATTGGCTTCTCAGGTCTCTGTGCACGATTACGGAAACGGCGTACATACTCTTCATTCACCAACGGCCTGATCTCGTCGTAGGAAATCTCCTCGACCTTCTGCAGCTCGTGGGATGTTCTGAAACCATCGAAGAAACTCAGGAAGGGAACCTGTGCTTCCAAGGTTGCAAGGTGAGCAACCAAAGACATGTCCATAGTCTCCTGGACACTGGATGCACAAGTCATTGCGAATCCGGTGTTTCGGCAGGACATTACGTCGCTGTGATCGCCAAAAATTGACAATGACTGAGCTGCCAGTGATCGTGCAGAGACGTGAAACACGGTTGGGATCATCTCTCCTGCAATCTTATGCATGTTTGGAATCATCAGCAATAATCCCTGACTAGCAGTAAAAGTGGTGGTCAGCGCACCTGCCGCCAAAGCACCGTGAACAGCACCTGCTGCACCTGCCTCTGACTGCATTTCTGTGATCTCTACCTTCTTTCCCCAAAGATTCACACGACCAGTGCTGGCCCAAGAATCTGCGTATTCACCCATAGGTGAAGAGGGGGTGATAGGATAGATTGCGGCAACCTCACTGAATGCATATGCTATATGCGCAGCAGCGGTGTTTCCGTCAATAGTAACCATTTTTTTGTTACCCATTTTGACACTCCATAAACGATATTTGATGTGACCCGACAGGGCCACCCTATGCAAAATAAAAAAATCCCAACAGGATTTCCCAAGTTCCAATGATAAACCAATAAGGATTCGTTTGCAACCATGCCTTTGCGTTTTTCCCTCTCCCATCGGCAGGTAAAGCAAAAGTTATCTCTTTAGGTACCAATCTAATGCAATATAGAGAAGTGCCAGGGTAAGGCAGATCAATGCCATGAGAACCCACAAGAGAGAATAACTATAGGAAAGCAACAACAACCCACCGAGAGTCGGAGCGAGGGCGCTTCCTGAGCCTCCTGCGATATGGGCAAGGGCGTTGAAACGCGTCCTGTATCGGGGAGGGGCATAGGCATTGAGAAACACATTTGCATTGGTTGCCATCAGGATCTCACCCAGGGTCCAGATGAACGTAGCTACCAAGAAGAACGGCAGATGGAGGCAAAAGGCATAGGCCCCATACCCAACCACATAGAACAGCATAGCAAGAGCCATATTTCTCAATTGGCCTGAACGAGCGGTAATCTTGGTTATGAAGGGTGTTGTCACCAGAACTGTCAGGGCGTTGACTGTCATAAGAAGCCCAAACCGCTTCGCTCCAAGACTGTCGCCAAACAGGTGGGCGAACTGCAAAGGCAGGGCGAAGGTGTTTTGCTGATAAGTCAGGTTATACAAGGCAAAAAACAGTAGGAACAGCATCAGAACCTTGTTCCTCAGCAAGGAAAGCAGAAACCCTCCTGGAATCTTTTCAGAAGCATTGCCATACACCTCTGATTTGACCAAAGGCAGTCGTACAATGAGGAGTATCGTTGAGAAAAGCAATAAAAGTGAGGATCCTCCGAATAGGAGGGGAATCGAATACCCATAGAGAAAGGCTGCTGCAACAGGCCCTACAGCAACACCGATGTTGGTCCCCAGATAGAGCAGGGAAAAAGAGCGGCTGCAATCGCTTTCGTCAGAAAAATCTGCAACCATTGCATTGGTGATAGGGGCTGTCGCACCACGGAACGGCGACCCCAGCAAGATGACAAGGGGAACCAGAGAAGCAAACTGACTTCTTACGAGAAAGGCACAGAAGAGATAACACACACTCACAATCAGCTGACAAAATGCAAGGACATGTTTTCGAGCAATCTTGTCAGCAACAACGCCGGCTACAAGCTGCCCGACCATTGTCGCAACAAGGGTAAGAGAGATGAAAAAACCCGCTTCGTGGCTATCCATCCCTAACTTTCCCGTCAGGATAAGTACCAAGAGAAGCTGCACAAAATCACCAAAACGGTTGATGATCCTGACAGCAAAAAGCAGGTAAATGCTCGGGTCGAGTCCCCTGTACAAGGAAAACCCCGCCTTTGAGAAAAGACGGGGCATAAAGTTCTTGTTATTCACTATCGCCATATCCCCTAGAAAGAGAGAATATGCTTTGATCAAACTAAAATCAACACTCGCTATATCCACAGGAAAAACACTTCTTGCACCCTTCGATGTTTACAAAAGTCACATTCCCACAGACAGGACAGATATCAGGCTTCACGCTATTCACCGAAGGAGGGAGCCCGAGGTCCAACTGACCGGCTTCTTCTATCTCATCCTCCTCATCGGGAAGGTTTGCACTATGGGACTCAGCCAGGGGGGTTCCGATGTGCTGCTGCAACACCTGGGCCACAGCATCAGGAAGGCTCATGACACGGTTCTTGCCAAAGCCCAGCGACCTGCCGCTTCCGATCCCTATCAGCTGCGCTATGATCGCCTGGGCACGCTGCTCAGGGGAGAGAGGAGAGGGCATCCTCAGCATCAGACTGATGAGCCTGCCCAAGCCCTCTGCATCGGCGGCGACATCGGAGCCCACCTTTGCCACATTGATGAACACCTCAAAGAGGTCTGTGGAGTTGGGTCCATCACAATTGACGGTGATATAAGCTGTCCCAATGGGAGTTGCCTTACGGTAGGTAGTACCCCGCAACACGGTCGAACGCACACGAGGCTTGGGTTCGGCAAATGAGGAGGTCTCCACCTTTGCCTCTTCCTTCTTCTCTTGCTTTGCGGTCAGGACCTGGGTATCACGCGAGCCATCACGGTAGGTAGTCCCACCCTTACACCCCAAGTCATACAGCAGCTGATAGAGGTTGGCAGTCTGCTCGACGGTATACTCGCGGGGAGTGTTGCCAGTCTTGGAGATGGAGGAGTCCACCCATTTCTGGATAGCTGCCTGCACCTTCACATGCCCTTCGGGGGCAAGGTCCATAGCAGAGACAAAGTAATGGGGTTTCGTCTTGCCTGGGTTTTCCTTCACCCAGTCGTCATAGACCTTTACCCGCTCAATGTTCGATCCCATCCTTCCGGTGCGTTCCCACTCCCAGAAGTAGTAGGGCTCGATGCCTGTGCTGGTATTGACCATCGTCCCGGTGGTCCCGGTAGGGGCCTGGGTGATGAGGGTGACGTTACGCAGGCCCTTGGTGCGGACCTCCTCGCGCACAGACTCCGGCATCTGCATCATGAAGCCGCTTTGCAGGAGCTTTTCAGCATCAAAGCGGGGGAAGCTTCCCTTCTCCTGGGCCAGGTCGGCACTCTCAGAATACGCCTCTACACAGATGAACTTGAACAGCTCATCGATGAAGGTGAGGGATTCATCACTTCCATAGGCAAGCTCCATCTTGATGAGCATGTCTGCAAGGCCCATGGTGCCAAGGCCGATGCGCCTCTCAGACTGCTGCTGATCCTTATTCTCGTCAAAGAAATAGGGAGTATCATCGATGACATTATCCAGGAACCTGACCGAACCGCGCACGGTCCTGCCCAGGTCCTCATACAGCACCTTCTTGTTCTCTACAAACTTGCTCAAGTTTATGGAACCGAGGTTGCACACACCCCAAGGGGGGAGACCCTGCTCCCCACAGGGATTGGTGCACTGGATGCTGCTGTAGTACCAGGAGTTGGACATCTTGTTGTAGCGGTCGATGAAGAAGACCCCAGGTTCGGCAGATGCCCAGGCACTCTCGATGATGGCATCCCATATTTCGCGGGCCTTCATGCGATGGTATACATTGACCTTATGCCCGCCGGCCTTCCAGGTCTCGAGGTTGCCATCCCATACGGTATTGTATTCAGGATCGGTGGTATCAGGAAAGAGCGTCTCCCAGTCACCGTCATTCTTGACTGCATCCATGAAGGCATCGCTGATGCCAACGCTGATGTTTGCATTGGTGATCTTGCCCATCTCGCGCTTGCTGTTGATGAAGTCCATGATGTCGGGATGCCAGTCGTTGAGGATGAGCATCAAAGCTCCCCGGCGCGAACCGCCCTGCTCAATGAGGCCTGTTACGAAGCTGTAAAGGCCACCCCAACTGACCGAGCCACTGGACCTTCCGTTTACGCCCTTCACATAGCTGTGCCGGGGCCTGAGGGAGGAGATGTTCATGCCTACCCCGCCACCACGGCTCATAATCTCCGTCATCTGCCCCAAGGAAGCTATGATGCCCCCACGGCTGTCCTTCGGGGAGGGGATTACATAGCAGTTGAAATAGGTCAGGTTCTGAGAGGTTCCTGCCCCAGTGAGAATCCTGCCGCCAGGGACGAACTTCCAGTCCTCCAAAAGCCAATTGAACTCTTTTTCCCATCGTTGCTGATCCCCCTTTTTCTCTTGTGATGCAATGCCTTTCGCCACACGGGCGAGCATCTGGGCAGGATCGGTCTCCAAAGGCTTGTCGACATCCTCACGCTTGACGTTCAGGATGACACCATCGTCAAGCTTGACGGTTATGGCATCTTCTTCACCAAGGGAGGTGACCACCCCGATCTCTCGCTGACCTGTAGCTGTGTTGCTTACGGCAACCACTATATCACCCATTTCCAGGGTCTCTTTCTTAACATCTTTCAATGCATACCGGTCTAGGAAAATCTTACGGCCCAGGGGGCTCAACTCATTTTTAACAGCACTCATACTATCTCTCATCCTATACATAGTTTAAAATTGATCACGTATCCTAGAAAAGAAATAGAATAAAAACATATTTCTTTTTCCTCTAAAAACAATGCAAAGTCAAAGACTTTGCAAGCCTTAGCTTACCATTGTAAGCTGAGGATTACAAGATGAAACCAAAATATGTGGGGGGTATAAAACTTACATAACGCTACAGGTAGTGTTATATAGGTTTCATACCATTTCAATAAGAACATACGAAAAGCTCTTATTTTTTTTAAATATCTGCAACACTTTTGTTTTGAGAAAAGCACAATTCCTTGTCCAAGCTACAAGAAATATAAAAGAAAGTGTTGCACTGCCCATCGTAGAAAGGAGAGCCTTTCGTGAAAAGCTCTCCTTTTTCACCCTTTACTAATTCGCTGCCTAGCGTCATTACAAAATGGAATAAGCTGGACAATCATAGGTACAGAGTTGATACTGGCAAGTGAGGAGGCACACTATGGCAACAGTGGCAGAAGTGCACCTTGCAATGGTGCGACATTTAGGCTCGGACTTGGAGATTATCACCCACATGTTCTCTGTTCATGGCTTTGTAATGGCACTTGCAGCATCAGAAGGGGTGCAAGAAGAGCAGCTGCTAAGCCTTGAGATCGCCGCATTGACTCACTGCATCGGGGTCAAGGATTGTAGGTCAAAATACCATATTCTCACCAGAAAAGCCCTGGAGATGGAGGGGTCCCACCTTGCACGAGAGCTCTTGCAGAAACTGGGGTTTTCAGAGGCTGTTGGCGAACGAGTATGTTTTCTCATCGCCCATCACATGACCTATACGGACATCCAGAGCCTTGACCATCAGATTTTTGTTGAGGCTTTTTTTCTTGCAACAGCCAGAGAAAAGGATTGGACCAAGGAGAAGGTACAGGCTTTTTGCGAACGAGTATTCACAACAAAACTGGGCTGTGAACTGCTTAAAAAGCTGTACAATCTCTGATATGACCCCACACTCTTTTCGCCTCATCCCGTAACGCGAGATGGGAGCCCCTCGTGGTGAGGGACTCCCATCTCATGCGTTCCAATCTCAAAGACCAAACATCCACCAGGGTGTTCTAATACCCCATGAGCACCATGGCATCTGCTACCTTTCTGAAGCCTGCGATGTTGGCCCCCTTGAGGTAGTTGATATACCCGTCTTCCTGGGTACCCTCTTTGACACAGCTGGTGTGGATATTCACCATGATGTCATGCAGCTTGGCATCCACTTCCTCAGCACTCCAGGAGATGTGCATGGCGTTCTGGCTCATCTCAAGGCCGGAGACGGCAACACCGCCGGCATTGGCAGCCTTTCCGGGTCCGAACAGGACCTTGTTCTTGATAAGGTAGATGGTGGCATCGGCAGCGCAGCCCATGTTGGAGGTCTCCACCACATACCTGGCCCCATTGGCCACCAGGGTCTTGGCATCTTCCAAGGAGAGCTCGTTTTGGATGGCACAGGGGAAGGCCATGTCAACAGGCACCTCCCAAGGCTTCTTGTTGGGAACGAACTTGGCACCGAACTTCTTTGCATAGGGCTCCACCACATCATTGTTGGATGCGCGGAGATAGGACATGTAGGCCCATTTTTCTGCTGTTCCCACACCCTCCTCGTCATAGATATACCCGTCAGGGCCGCTGATGGTGACAACCTTTGCCCCCAACTCGGTAGCCTTCATGACAGCACCCCAGGCGACGTTGCCAAATCCGCTGACGGAGATGGTCTTGCCTGCAAAGGTGTCGTCATGTGCAATGAGCATCTGGTTTGCAAAGTACATCGAACCGAAACCGGTGGCTTCCGGCCTGATCAGCGATCCGCCGAAGCTGAGGCCCTTGCCTGTCAGGACGCCGGTATTCTCGTTGCGGATCCTCTTGTACTGGCCATACATGTACCCGATCTCCTTCAGGCCCACTCCCATATCCCCGGCAGGAACGTCGGTGTTAGGCCCGATGTACTTCTCCAGCTCGGTCATGAATGAGCGGCAAAAACGAAGGATCTCCCCATCGCTCTTGCCTCTGGGATTGAAGTCACTGCCGCCCTTTGCCCCGCCCATGGGAAGGGTGGTCAGGCTGTTCTTGAAGGTCTGCTCAAAACCCAGGAACTTCAGAGTCCCCAAGCTCAGGCTGGAGTGGAACCGAAGCCCACCCTTGTAGGGGCCCAGGGCGTTGTTGAACTGTACGCGAAAGCCGCGGTTCACCTGTATGTTACCCTGGTCATCCTCCCAGTCGACACGGAAGGAGAAGACCCTGTCCGGCTCTGTGATCCTTTCCAGAATCTTATACTTCTCATAGACAGGGTTCTCGTTCACCACATCGATGATACTTTCCATAACCTCTTGGGCTGCCTGGATGAATTCCGGCTGTGCGGGGTTCCTTTTTTCCAGTTCTGCCATAAATGAATCAAGCTTATACATATACCATACACTCCTTCAAACGCATATACGATCAGCAACATACAGTCGCAGAGTAAACCAGAGCGAGTCTCCTGTCAATCAAAAGACCCTAGGCGATATTGATGTTTTTATATAAACATCAATATATATTTTTATATTACCTTATCCATCATTATGAAACTGTTTAAATTCACTTTCCAACAATTTATAATAAACACGTAACCACTATCCAACAAGGTTCGACCCATGGTAAAATGCTAGGCATGTATAACCTTGACCCCACCTGGCTACCCTTCAGCAACCTGATGCTGAAACATATCTACAACGTGCTGCTCATCTGCAGTGACTACGACCGCTTCCTTCTGGAAGAGGATGGAAGGATGGAGGAGGAGCTCTTCCTTGAATACACCCAACTGGGGCTGAACAACCCTCCCAAGATAACCCACACCAACACAGGCGAAGAGGCATTGGCCCTCGTACGAGAGAGATCCTTCGACTTGGTCATCACCATGCTCGACCTCGGCAGCGACGATCCTGTCGAACAGCTTGCCACCGACATCAAGGCCCTTGATGCAGATATGCCCGTCATTGTGCTCTCTCCCTCATCGAGCCACAGACGTAACAAGCTTATCAAGGATTCCGACTGCAAGGCAATAGACTACTTCTTCTATTGGCAGGGGGACCCCACCATATTCCTCGCCATGATCAAGCTTGTCGAGGACCGCATGAACCTTGACCATGACACCGAGGAGGCCGATGTGCAGGTCATCATCCTGGTGGAGGACTCGGTGAGGTTCTACTCCTCCTACCTGCCGATGATGTACACCTGCCTCATCGAGCAGAACCGCTCCAGCATCCTTGAAGCCCTCAACAACTGGGGCAAGACCCTCAGGATGAGGGGCAGGCCCAAGATTGTGCTGGCACGGACCTATGAGGAGGCCGAAAAGCTCTACAACACCTACCGCCGGAACATATTGGGTATCATCACCGACCTCTCCTACCTCAAGGGCGGCATCCACGACAAGGAAGCGGGATTCAAACTCACCAAGATGGTCCTCTCCAAGGATCCGGAAATACCGATTCTCATCCAGAGCAGTGACAGTACCATCAAGGATAAGGCCCTGGAAGCTGGTGCCTGCTACACCTGGAAACTGAGCTCCTCCCTGCTCAACGACCTTACCAGGTTCATGAACTCCCATTTTGGGTTCGGCCCCTTCATCTTCCGCGACCCCATCACCTGGAAGGAGATTGCACGGGTGGAGACCATGCGGGACCTGCAGAGGATCCTGCCGTCGATACCCGAGGAGAGCTTTGAGTATCACTTCAGACGAAACGAATTTTCCCGATGGCTCAGGGCGCAGAGCCTGTACATCCTCGCAGCCAAGATCAAGGCCCTGCAGATTCCTGAAGATGGGGACCCCAAAGAAGCACAGCAGAACCTCATCGACATCATACGAACCTACCGAGCTGAGCGGACCAAGGGGGTCATAGCCCAGTTCAGCCGGAACAACTATGACGAGACGCTCTTCTTCAGCAGGATCGGCAACGGATCGCTCGGAGGCAAGGGCCGCGGCCTTGCCTTCATCGACATGGAGCTCAGGGCAAGCGGCATCCTGGAGAAGTATCCCGATGTCTATCTTTCCATTCCCCGGTCGGTGGTCGTGACCACCGACCAGTTCATCAAGTTCATCGAAGACAATGATCTGAAGGACTTCATCAGCGCCGCCCTTCCCGATGAGACGCTGCTCAAGGTGTTCCTGTCCAAACCACTGGACCCTGAGCTTGTACTCAACCTTGCCGAGATAGTAAAGGTCATACACCAGCCCATTTCGGTTCGTTCCTCCTCCTTGCTTGAGGACTCGCACTTCCAACCCTTTGCCGGTGTCTATGAGACGTGCATGATCCCCAACCAGGGAAGCGAGGAGCAACGCCTGGGCGAGCTGTGCGACGCCCTCAGGTGTGTCTGGGCATCGACCTACTTCAAGCAGGCCAAGGAGTACCTCAAGGCAACCGACCATATGACCGAAGATGAGAAGATGGCTGTGGTCATCCAACAGGTCATCGGCAGTCAACACGGCTCATACTGGTATCCCAACATCAGCGGGGTCGCCAGGTCGTTGAACTACTACCCCATCGGTGGGGAAAAGCCCGAGGATGGGGTGGGCCTGCTCTGCTTCGGCTTCGGCAAGTCGGTGGTGGACAACGGCTCGGTCTTCCGCTTCTCCCCAAGCCATCCCAGGAGGCCTGTACAACACCTCGGGGGCAACCAGTCCAGCACCCAAAGCACCTTCTACGCACTCAACCTTGAAGGGGGGTACTTCCCCCTGGAGAAGGAGGGTCTGGAGAACCTGGAGCTGCTGGATATGCAGGAGGCGGAAAACCATCCCGAGTCGTTGCGCTTCATAGCCAGCACCTTTGACATGGCGTCCGGCATGATGAGCGAAAGCACCAGGGCCGAGGGGCACAAGGTCATCACCTTCAACGGCATCCTCAAGTACGATGCCTTCCCCCTCGCTGCAATAGTGAAAGATATCCTCAAACTGGGAACTGAAGCCATGAGAGCACCCATAGAGATAGAATTTGCCGTCAACCTCAACAGAAAAGCACCTAAAAAACCTGAGTTCAGCCTGCTGCAGATACGCCCCATCGCTCTGGGAAGCGAGGAAAGTGATGTGGAGATAACCCAACAGGAGAGGGAGGAGTGCGCAGTCCATTCCACTGTCATCATGGGCAACGGGAAGATCACCGACATCTGTGACATCATCTACATAAAACAAGAGAAATTCGACCCCTCAAGGATGCAGGATATGGCCAAGGAGCTGGACAAGCTCAATGCCGCCATGGTGCTCCAGGAGAGGGACTACGTCCTTGTTGTCGCTGGCAGGCTCGGCTCGTGCGACCCTTGGCTTGGCATCCCTGTCTCCTGGTCTCAGATATCCCGGTCAAAAGTCATTATTGAGACCGGCTTCGAAGGATTCCAGGTGGAACCGAGCCAGGGCACCCATTTCTTCCAGAACATGACAAGCCTGGGTTGCATCTATATGACAGTGAATCCCATCTACAAGGCGGGAAGGCTGGATCTGACAAAGTTCTCTGGACTTCCAATATTTGATGAGTCGGCTCACTTCATCCATGCACGAAGCGAAAAACCGCTTACCATAAAGGTAAACGGCTTCAAGGGGGAGGGGGTACTCTGCCTGTAAGAGAAGAACACATCCTTATTCGTACCAAGTAACTGTTGCTCTCTCCAATAGAAACATATCGTGACCAGCCCTATTCTCCCACCTGCTCCAGAAATGCATCCCACAAGGCATCTTGGGGAGGGTTGGCTACAATGAAGAGCTCCTCCTTCTTTACAGGATGGATAAAGCTAATCGAGCGGGCATGCAGGCATATGCCCCCATCGGGGTTTGATCGGGGAGAGCCATACTTCAGGTCTCCCTTGATATGGAGCCCTATAGCAGCGAGCTGGGCCCGTATCTGATGATGGCGTCCGGTATGCAGCTCGATCTCCAGCAGATGATAGTTCTTTGAAGAGGAGATCACCCTGTAGTCAAGCTTGGCGACCTTGCTTCCCTTGCGCTCAATGGGGTTTGCAATGCTCTTGTTCTGGGTGGTGTTGCGCACCATGTGATGGATGAGGGTCCCCTCCAGCTGGGAGGGAAGCGTATCCACGACAGCCCAGTAGATCTTCTTGACCGAACTCCCCCTGAACAGCTCATTGAGCCTTACCAGAGCCTTCTCCGTCTTTGCATAGACCACGATCCCGCTGGTAGGCCGGTCAAGGCGATGAGGGATGCCCAGGTAGACATTACCTTCCTTATGATAGGTAACCTTCAGGTAGTGCTTTACCATCTCAGCGAGTGTCTCATCGCCTGTACGGTCCCCTTGGACCAACTCACCACAGAGCTTGTTCACTATGATGAGATGGTTGTCCTCATACAGAATTCTCTCTTCTAACGCCATCATCACTCCTCAACATCATCGAAGAGGGTTGGCTCTTCTTGGTTTTCATGCACAATTTCCTTCACCGCCCTCAACCTGAGGGAGGCGATGTCCTTCACCACAATACGCACCCCGTTCGCCCGCACGCCCTTGACCAGATAGTCGGAAAAGTAGAACTGCTCCTCCAAGATCCTCAGGTTTGCCTTGGGCTTGTACTTGACCGTAAGCTCGGCATTGGGATGCGTGGAGAGCTTGACCATCTTGAAGTTCCCCTCTGGGATGAGGGAGTAGGCCTTCTTCAGCGTGAAGGAGAGGACCTGACAGCGCTTGAGAAAGAGGTACTTGTACGTCGTGTCCTGATAGAGCACGGTAAAGACAATCTTCTCAAGCTCAGCTTTGTCAGCAAACCCGCAGTAGAGCATCCCCTTGCCCACGAACTCCTTTTCAGGGGCATCGATGACCTGGTAGGTGCCATCCTTGCGGATGATGAGGACGCGGTCAAACGGATTGACCTCAAGCTGGGTAGTACCGGTCTTCACCCCATAGCCGAGATACCCGTTGGAGGTATCGTATTTTATGGCAAGGTTCCTTTCGGCAACTTCCTTGACATCAATGGTCTCAAAGGTCTTTATTCGGGTCTTCCTCGTATGCTCCTCCAAGGAGAGCATACCCTTCAGCTCCCCTAGGTAGGAGAGGGCATACTCCACCAGGTGGGCGAGCTTGTACTCGATGGCCTCCAACAGGGCGTTGATCTCATCCATCTCACGACGGTTCTTCTCGATATCAAAAAGCGAGATGCGCCTGATGGGAATCTTCAGCAACCGCTCGACATCCTCATCGACGAGGGGTCTCATAAGCTGATCGGCAAAAGGCTTGAATCCAGATATAACAGCCTTGTTCACATCAAGGGCACTCTTTTTCTGCTCGATCCTCTTGTAGATGCGCTCCTCAACAAAGATACGCTCTAAGGTGCGGGCATGCAACTTGTCCAAGAGGTGTCCCTTCTCCAGCTCCAGCTCAGCCTTCAGGATCTCAAGGAGGTTCAGGGCGTGGTAGTCCAGGATCTCGCTGACGCCCATGATGGTGGGGATGTTCTCCCTGATCACCAGAGGGTTGACTGAAATCTTTTTCTCACAATCAGTAAAAGCATAGAGAGCATCGACGATATCCTCAGCGTAGGTACCGCGTGCAAGGTTGATCTCAATGTTTACCCTATCGGAGGTGTAGTCGTTGATCGAGCTGATCTTCAGCCTTCCCTTCTTTGCAGCCTCCTCCACAGAGTGGATCATCGCCTCGCTGGTCACTCCAAAGGGGAGCTCCTCGATGGTGATCTTCTTCACATCGGAGGTGTTGAGCTTCGCCCTGATGGATACCGAGCCCCGTCCGTTGTTGTACTCGGCGACATCGACGATGCCTCCCCCGGGAAAGTCGGGGTAGAGCGTATAGCTCTCGCCCTTCAGCTTCGATGCCATCGCATCGAGCACCTCAAGGGCGTTGTGGGGCAGGATCATGGTGCTCATGCCCACTGCGATGCCCATGACACCCTGGATGATGACCACCGGTATCTTGGCAGGAAATGAGATGGGCTCGCTGTTGCGCCCGTCATAGGAGTCGGCGAAGGCGGTGAGTTCGGGGTTGTACAGGACCCTCTTGGCAAAGGGTAGGAGGCGGCACTCGATGTACCGCGCCGCCGCTGCGCTGTCGCCGGTCATGAAGTTGCCGAAGTTACCCTGCCGTTCGATGAACAGGTCAAAGTTAGCCAGGTTTACCAAGGCCTCGTAGATGGAGGAGTCGCCATGGGGGTGGTAGCGCATCGCCCAACCGACCACATTGGCCACCTTATGGAACTTGCCGTCATCCATCTCAAAGAGCGTGTGGATGATACGCCGCTGTACCGGCTTGAACCCATCATCAAGGTCGGGGATGGCCCGCTCCTTGATGACATACGAGGCGTACTCAAGGAAATTTTGTCGAAATACAGATTGTGCCTGCGTCATCAGATAAGATTCTCCATAATGAACTCCCTTCTCTGGGGAGTGTTGCTTCCCATATAGAACTCCAAAGTCTTGTGCATTGACTGCATCCCCACAATGGAGACGGGAACCAGGCGTATATCCTCACCGATGAACTGGCCGAACTCCTTGGGGTCGATCTCCCCCAAGCCCTTGAACCGGGTTATCTCACTGCCCTTTATCTGAAAGACCGCTTCATCGCGCTGCTTCTCACTGTAGCAGTAGACCGTCTGCTTCTTGTTGCGCACCCTGAACAGGGGGGTCTCCAGGATGTACAGCCGTCCTGCCAAGACCAAGTCTTCAAAATAGGTAAGGAAGTAGGTCATCAGGAGGTTGCGGATATGAAAGCCATCGGTATCGGCATCGGTGGCGATGATGACCTTGCCATAGCGCAGCCCCTCAACCCCGTTTTCGATGCCAAGGGCGACCATCATATTATACAGCTCGGCATTCTTATAGATCTCGGTGCGCTTCTTCCCATAGACATTGAGGATCTTGCCACGGAGGCTGAAGACAGCCTGGGTCATCACGTCGCGTGTCTTGGTGATGGTCCCTGAAGCGGAGTCTCCTTCGGTGAGGAAGATGACACTGCGCTCGCACTCATCGCGGTGTGATGCACTCTGGTTCAGGTGGTACTTGCAGTCCTTGAGCTTGGGGATGTTCAGCGAGACCTTCTTGGCCGAGGCGCGAGCCCCCTTCTTTACCTCATTGAGCTCCTTGCGCAGCTTCTCGTTGTTGATGATCTTCTCATTGAGCTTGGCAGCCTCGTCGGAGTTCTTCAGCAGGAAGTCGACGATGGCGTCCTTTACCTCCGCTACGATCCAGGACCTGATCTCGGTATTGCTCAGCTTGTTCTTGGTCTGGGATTCAAAGACAGGGTCCTGCACCTTGATGGCGATCGCCCCTATGATGCCGTCGCGCACATCCTGGGGGGCCCATGCCTTCTTGTAGAACTCGTTGATGCCCTTGAGGATCCCCTCCTTATAAGCCCCCTGGTGAGTCCCTCCATCGGTGGTATGCTGTCCATTCACATAGCTGAAGTAGTTCTCCCCGTAGGAGCCCACCACATGGGTGAATGCGAACTCAAGCTGCTTGCTCTGGTGATGGATGGTGGTGTACAGCCCCTCGTTGCCTACCTCCTTGTCCAGCAGGTCAAGCAGGCCGTGGGCGGATTTGTACACCTTGTTGTTGAAGTTCAGCGAGAGGCCGGTATTCAGGTAGGCATAGCTCCAAAAGCGGGTTACCAGAAAATCCTCATTATAGGCGTAGTCGCCGAACAGTTCGGGGTCGGGGGTGAAGCTCACCATCGTGCCGTCTTCCTCAGGGCCCTTGCCCGTCCTTTCAGAGACCAGGACCCCTTTCTGGAATGTTGCCGATGCGTAAGAGCCGTCACGAAAGGCGGTGACGGTGAACTGTGAGGAGAGGGCGTTGACCGCCTTGGTCCCCACCCCGTTCAGCCCAACGGAGAACTGAAAGACGTCCGAGCTGTACTTTGCCCCGGTGTTGATGACCGAGACGCAGTCGACTACCTTGCCCAGGGGGATACCCCGCCCATAGTCGCGCACCGATACGCTCTGGTCCTTCACCCTGATGATGACCTTGTTTCCGAATCCCATGATGAACTCGTCAACGCTGTTGTCGACAATCTCCTTGATAAGGATGTAGATACCATCATCAAGGTGGGTACCGTTGCCCAAACGCCCGATATACATGCCCGGGCGCCTGCGTATATGTTCCAACGCACTGAGCGTCTGGATTTTCGATTCATCATATGTTGACTTTGCCATGGAGCAAAGTATAGCAGATTTAGCCTTCTATGGCAAAACCAAAGGAAAACGAGTTGTAAACGCCCTAAACGTGCGTTAAGCTATATTTATGAATACCTACCTGCTTCTCTACCTCGGCCTCACCATCATCCACATGAGCTTCCGAGCAGAAAACCTGAAGTGGGCGTCAGCCATAAGCAAGGTGCTGCTCATGCCAGCCCTCCTTGTATATTACCTCTCCATGAAAACAGATACGACCCTAGCCAGCCACCTCATTACACTTGCCCTCATCCTGGGAATGGCAGGGGATGCCTTCCTACTTGCAGGGCATAGGGGCAAGCTCTTCTATGCAGGGATGCTCTGCTTCTTTGTAGGGCACCTGGCGTATATCACCTATTTTGTCCTCCACCTGCAAAGCTGGCTCTATCTCCTCATTGCCCTGCTTGTCCTTGCCTATCCCCTGTACAAGATCATCCGATCCTTCTTGCCTTCACAGGAAGCCCCCTTGTTGAGCATCTATGCCACCATCCTTATAATCCTGACTTCTTTTTGTCTGTCCGCCCTCGCCTTCATTGCAATGGTGGGGGCTCTTTTTTTCGCCATCTCAGACTACCTCATCGCAATGGACATCGTTGAGAAACACACCTTCAGCGAAACAGCTGTCATGGGGACCTACACCCTTGCACAGCTGTTGCTAATTGTGGGAGTCTTGACCCTACAGGGGGCCTTCTAGATGCTGAACAAAAAACCCAAGCAACTTTTGCACAAGAAAAAGGAAGGGATGAGACCGGGGGCGCTGGTCTATGTCGGAGACTCCGAGTCCGAGGAGACGCGGATACGGACGCACATCTACGACTCTGAAGGATTGACCACCTGTGAGGGATTCTCCAAGGAGGAGCCGGACAAGGAGCGGTGGATAGAGATCACAGGGCTGTCGGACATCAAGGCGATAGTGGCTGTGGCCAAGGAGTTCACCCTCTCCAACCTCAGCTTGGAGGACGTCTTCTCCACCGACCAGAGGATGAAGCTCGACTACTACGAACACTACTTCTCCCTCACCCTCAGGGTCCTTGACACCCCCCACAAGGAAGAGGAGCAGCTGAGCCTGTTTGTCGGGGACAGGTGGGTCATCAGCATTATCGAGCATGCTAGCGACACCTTTGTGCCGGTGGTCTCCTATCTCAAGGGGACACAGACAAAAAGAAGGAAGGCCAATGCACACCTGCTCTTCCATGCCCTGGTAGACCGGGTGGTGGACCAGTACCTGGTCAGGGCTGACGAGCTTGACCAGCAGACCGAGGATATGGAGGCCCTGGTCATCAACACCCCTGAGAAGGCAACAGCCAGCGATATCCACAAGCACAAAAGAAAGATCCTTCACTTGAGGAGGATCACCCTGCCTTTGAAGGACCTCCTGGGCAACCTCATCAGAAGCGAGCATGTGGACCTGGGCAAGGCCACCGTCCACCTCTTCCGTGACACCAGCGACCACGCCCTCTGGCTCAGCGAGGAGTGCGAGATGCTGCGTGAGACGGTAAGCGGCCTGATGGAGGTCTATCTCTCCAGCCTTGATGTGAAGATGAACAAGATCATGAAGATGCTGACCATCATCAGCACCATCTTCATCCCCCTGACCTTCCTCACCGGCCTGTATGGGATGAACTTCATCCACATGCCTTTCTCCACCCGGTATTGGGGCTTCTATGCGATGCTTGCGATTTGTCTTTGCATAGTCATAGTGATGGCAGGGTGGTTCAAGAGAAAACGATGGTGGTGACACCCACCATAGTGCCACCCATCATTCAAACTTTAAGCCTTATTCCCGAGATGGATAAGCGGCACTACCTCTGACCAAGTCCTTCTACTTTCTTTTTCTTTGCCTGATGGAGGCTATTTGCAGTAATTGACAGTACCACAATGGAAGCGCCAACCATAAAATCCACATTGGGCACTTCACCTAAAATTAGCCAGACGTAGAAAATCCCGAGCACAGTCTCGCTTGAATTTACCAAAGCGATCTCAGGTCCGCTGATATAACGGGTTCCTGTGGAAATCATTATCTGTGCAAAAGGAATAACCACTAACCCCAAGAGCATAAGAGGAAGAATCGAAGCTAGAGACATACCCAGATTCCCTTTTGAAAGGAAGAGGGCGATAAGGGTACCTGTCGCGCCACCAATCATAATGGGGGGCAGACGATCCAGCTCTCTATGGTTTCTCATAAATGAGAGGTTCGATCCAAAAAAGAAGGGAGCCATAAGTGCAAACATCAACCCTTTCGGATCCAGGTCACCAAAGCCTTCCCTATACATAAACCAAATGCCAAATATACAAACACATGTGGCAAGGATCGTACTCACTGAAGGCCTTATTTTGTAAAAACCCCAACTGAACGCAGCTGCAAACAGGGGTGTCAAAGCTACAAGGACTAGGGTGTTGGCTGCTCCTGCAGTTTGAACTCCCAAGGTGAAACCCAGCCCGCTCAGACCCCACATCAAACCGCTGATGATCATGGGTTTTCCGCCAGAAGTCAGAATTGAGAAAGCGCTCTTTTTTCTTGCACTAAAAAATATGATTGAAATTGAAATAAAAATGAAAAGAGCTCGATAGAATACAGCAACTATCCCGCTCGTTCCCGAAAGGCGTATAAGCAATGCATCAAAACTAACAACAATTGTTCCAACAACTGCAAAGGTCAGACCTTTCACATATATCTTTTTTTCTTCTTCCATTTCATATCCTCCCCAGCATCCTAACCTAACATCTTAGATAAGGGAATGACATATAAGAAGATAGAGGAGACAACAAGCACATATGTGCATAACCCTTGCACAAATGGGTTACTTTGCCATGACTTTTTGCTGTATCCTCATAGTAATCTTCATGGCAGGATGGTTTAGGAAAAACGATGGTGGCAACAAAGACGCTAGAACAAGTGGGAATAGAAGAGTTAACCCGAGCTTACAACGAAGGCTTCAGTGACTACCAGATTACCGTAGCAATGAGCGAAGAGAAGCTTAGGGGAACCCTCACCAGGAATGGATACCGACCCGAGAGCTCTGTCGGGCTTTTTGATGGGGAGCTGTTGGTGGGCTTTGTCCTCAATGGGGTCAGGGGAAACTACTGCTATGACTCAGGAACTGCGATCATCCCCTCCTACAGGGGCAATGGGTATGCACACCTGCTGCTGGAAAAGACCCTCTCCGTACTGAATGACCAGGATATCCACACCTGGGTGCTGGAGGTGCTCTGCGACAATGCAAGGGCGATTAAGCTGTATAGAAGTGTGGGCTTTACCCGCCAGCGCGGGCTCAACTGCTACCGCATCAAGGCTGAAACCCTGCACCAAGGCGACTCTGGGCTGACCCTCAGCAGGAGCCAGACCCCTCAGATTCCCCAAGGCGAGTGCCAACCAAGCTGGCAAAATGATGCACAAGCGATCAGAGATGGCAAAATTCCCCTATGGCTCATCAAAAAAGAAGAGCAGGAGGTAGGAACGCTCTGCTATGATCGGGCAACAGGATCGATAGCCCAAATATTCATACAGGTGGAAGAAAGAAGAAAGGGATATGCAAAAGAGGCCATCATAGAAGCGGCAAAGCTCTGCCAGGCAGAACACCTAAGGCTCATCAACATCGATGACAGCTACCTTCCTTTGAACACCCTTCTCCTGCATATGGGCTTCCAATTGTTTGCCACCCAGCTTGAGATGACCAACACCTTACGAGGGAAGGCATGAGTGAGTATTCCATCGCCCTCATACGTGAAGACCAGATAGAGGAGACCAAAGCCCTTATGAGCCGGTGCTTCGATGCAAAGTATGCATCGATCTTCTACCTCTATCCTGAGTCCACCTTGGTAGTTACCAGCAACACTAGGGTTGTTGCCGGCATCAACTTGGATGTCTATCAGGTAAACAAAAAGGTAAGGATGGGCTACATAGGGTGGTTGTATACAGATAATGAGGCAAGAGGCAACGGCCTTGCAGGAAAACTGCTCAAAGAGGCAATAAGATTCCTCACAGAACAGGGATGCACCTCCCTCAGCGCTTGTGTGGAGGGGGACAATCCAGCTTCCTTCAAGCAGCTTGCCAAGGAGGGTTTTTCAATCCTGGGCCTTCGGCAACAACTGAAACTGTTCAAAATGGGAACCGTGAAGGTCTACCACCACGCCTCACGCTTCTTTGACATGGGATACTTTCTCTGGCACAAGAGCCTTTCAGGACAGACTACCAAAGCGGCAAACACAGGTATACAGCCACTCATCCTTACCTTGCTTGGCAATACGCTTCTGTTTTATTTCTGCTTGAAGGGATGGAACCTGCTCAGTCTAGCAGGCTTGCATCCCATCAAGGCAACATTCCCTTCCCTCATACCACCACAACAGCTCATGGCAATCCTCACACCTTCCCTCCTCCTGCTTGCCAGGACAGGGGCAATGGCACTCATTGCAACCATACAGAAGAAAAGAGGGGAGAACAAAAGGAAGGTGAGAGGTGACAAGCCAGTACAAGGGAGCATGGAACAAAGGGTGATGGTCTACCGGGGTTGGGACACAGCCTGGATAAGCGCATTGCTGCTTACCTTTACCGTGGGCCTTCCTTTTCCTGTTCCAGGAAATCTCTATATCAAGGGGAGCACCTGGAACCTCACAAGAGAGAAGGAATTGCTGGCGGCGATGGGCATCGCCTCCCAAGTCGGGGTTGGCCTTGCATGCCTGCTTGTCCCTAAGAGCCTTGCCTTGCTGTTTGGCCTGACCTTGCTCTTCCTGGACGGGTTTTTCTTCTTCTACCCCTTTTGCGGATTCAATGCCAGCCGGATACAGCGCATGGGAGCCAAAACATATGGCCTTTCAGTGGCGATTACCCTTGCGGTTGTAGTGTTGCTGTTGGTATACTAGCCCCATTATGGAAGACCCGCTATCTAGATTGGGGTGCTCGTGTGAACACCCTCCCCTTTTCGATTTGCTTCGGATGTGCTTATGAGCACACACCTGATAGCTATTTTTGTGTTGCTTATCCTATCGGCCATGTTTTCCGCAACAGAGACGGCCTTTACCTCCCTCTCCCTTATCCAACACAGGACACTGCAGAACAAGCGAAGCCGTAGCGCCCGCATGGCCTACCACCTCAGCCAGCAGCATGACGTACTCATTACCACCGTCCTGGTGGGCAACAACGTGGTAAACATCTCGGTCTCCGCCTTGGTGACCACCTATGCCATCCGCCTGTTCTCCAGCAGTGCCGTAGGGTACGCAACAGGGCTGCTGACCATTGTCATCCTCATCTTCGGTGAGATAACTCCCAAGCAGATAGCGATGAGCCACAACATGAAGATAGCCACCTTCATGGCATACCCCATCAAGGTGCTGACCATCATCCTCTATCCTGTGATCTGGCTGTTGATACGCCTCTCCCACCTCATCACCCGCATCTTTGCAAAGAACACCGACCCGGCCATCACAACCGAGGGAGTGCGCCATATGGTGGGGGCTGCTGAGGACTATGGGCTGGTGGACCAGTATGAGTCGGACCTCATGCAAAGGGCTATCCAGTTCAGCGATACCCAGGTTAAGACCATCATGAGCCACCGCACCAGTGTCTTTTGTGTCAGCGACGAGCTTTCCATAGGTGAGGCTTTCCCCTCCATCGTCCGATCGGGCTTCTCGCGCATCCCAGTCTACCACCAGAGCAGTGAGGATATCATCGGCATCGTACTTGTGCGTGATATCCTACGTGCACAGCTGGCCAAGAAACAGGACAAGAACATAACATCCATCATGCTCAAACCCCTCTTTGTCCCCGAGCAGATGCACCTGGACAACGTATTCTTCCTCTTTAAGAAGGACAGGTTGCAGCTTGCCATAGTACTTGATGAGTATGGTGGCTTCAGTGGGGTGGTCACCATGGAGGATGTGGCGGAGCAGCTTTTCGGCGAGCTCTATGACGAGCACGAAAGACGCTATCCCGACAGGATCGTGGAGCAGGAGATGAGGCCGGGAACCTATTTGGTCATGGCAGACACCCCCTTTCTCCAGCTTGTGGACGAACTGTCGCTGCGCTATGAGCATGAAGGGGCCAGGACCAGTACGGTGGCGGCCTACCTGATGAGCCTTACCGGGGACATCCCTGAGGCCAGCGATGTGCTGCAGACCCCCATAGGGACCTTCAGGATTATGAAGATGCAGGGCAACAGGGTTGCTGAAGTGGAGTTTTCACCTGCCATAGACGATGCAACCCTCTGATTGGCGAGTGTTTGGCGTTGACCTAACATAGATGCAAATGTATTATTGCTCC
>CAZGOK010000004.1:0-25378 GCA_964527665.1 uncultured Sphaerochaeta sp. | reverse complement strand
TGATTGGCGAGTGTTTGGCGTTGACCTAACATAGATGCAAATGTATTATTGCTCCTATGAGCAAATACCCCTTCAAAGAGATTGAAACCAAGTGGCAGCAGTTCTGGGAAGAAGACCAGACCTTTGCCGTTACAGAAGACGAGTCCTTTCCCCCTGAAAAACGCACATATGTGTTGGACATGTTCCCCTATCCTTCAGGATCGGGCCTGCATGTAGGGCATCCTGAAGGGTACACCGCCACCGATATCTACTGCCGCTACCTCAGAATGAACGGGCACAACGTCCTGCACCCCATGGGATTTGACTCCTTTGGGCTGCCTGCAGAGAACTACGCCATAAAGACAGGCAAGCACCCCAAGGGGACTACCGAGAAGAACATCGCCAACTTCCGCTCTCAGATCAAGAGCCTGGGCTTCTGCTATGACTGGAACCGCGAGGTATCGACGCACAGCAGCGACTACTATCGCTGGACGCAGTGGATCTTCATACAGCTGTTCAACAAGGGCCTCGCCTACGAGTCCTACACCCCCATCAACTGGTGTGATGACTGCCTTACCGGCCTTGCCAACGAAGAGGTCAAGGACGGCCGATGCGAACGCTGCGGAACCGCAGTCGTACGCAGGAGCATCCGCCAATGGGTGCTCAAGATCACCGAGTATGCCGACAAGCTGCTTGCCGACCTGGACAGCCTTGACTGGCCCGAATCGGTAAAGCACATGCAGCGCAACTGGATCGGTCGCAGTGAAGGGGCGAGCGTATACTTCCCCATAGAGGACAGTGAGGAAAACCTTGAGGTCTACACCACCCGTGCAGACACCCTTTTTGGGGCGACATACATGGTTGTCTCCCCCGAACACCCCCTGGTTGACCTTCTGACCATTGAGGGCAAGAAGACCGAGGTCGCGGCCTATATCGATGCCTCCGCCCACAAGAGCGACCTTGAGAGGACAGACCTCGCAAAGGACAAGACAGGGGTCTTTAGCGGCAGCTACGCCATCAACCCGGTCAACAAGGAACGCATCCCCATCTGGATCGCTGACTATGTACTCATAAGCTATGGAACAGGGGCCATCATGGCAGTGCCTGCCCACGATACCCGTGACTGGGAGTTTGCCAAGAAGTTTGGCCTGCCCATCGTTGAGGTGCTCAAGAGCGAGGTCGATGTACAGAAGCAAGCGTGGACCGAAGATGGCGTCCATGTAAACAGCGGCTTCCTTGACGGCCTGAACAAAGAGGATGCCATCGAGAAGATGCTCACCTGGCTCGAAGAGCACAAGCTCGGCACGAAGGCGACCAACTACAAGCTGCGCGACTGGGTATTCAGCCGACAGCGCTACTGGGGTGAGCCCATTCCCTTGGTGCACTGCCCAACGTGTGGAACCGTCCCCCTCAAAGAGGACCAGCTTCCCCTGCTCCTGCCTGAAGCTAAATCCTATGAGCCCAGCGGCACAGGGGAGAGCCCCCTTGCCAAGATCGACGAGTGGGTGAACACCACCTGCCCTCTCTGTGGAGGAAAGGCAAAAAGAGAGACCAACACCATGCCCCAGTGGGCAGGATCATGCTGGTACTACCTGCGCTATATCGACCCCACCAATACCGAACGCTTTGTATCAAAGGAAAAAGAGCAGTACTGGATGCCGGTTGACCTCTATGTAGGGGGGGCTGAACACGCAGTGCTGCACCTGCTGTATGCTCGGTTCTGGCACGAGGTGCTCTACGACCTGGGCTTTGTCTCTACAAAGGAGCCCTTCCAAAGGTTGGTGAACCAGGGGATGATAACCTCCTTTGCCTTCCAGAGAAAGGACAAGAGCCTGGTCCCCACCGATATGGTGGATGAGACTGCCCCTGATCACTTCATCGAGAGGGAGACAGGAGAAAGCCTTGAGCGCGTTGTCGCCAAGATGTCCAAGAGCCTGAAGAACGTCATCAATCCCGATGATATCATCACCGAGTTTGGTGCGGACTCCATGCGCATGTACGAAATGTTCATGGGGCCCCTTGAAGTTTCCAAGCCTTGGGCTACGACAGGGCTCAGCGGTGTTTACCGCTTCATCGACCGGGTCTGGCGCCTGCAGGAGGAGAGGACCATCACCGATGAGGCTCCCTCTGAAGAGATTCTCAGGCTTCTGCACAAGACCATCAAGAAGGTGACCGACGATACCGCTTCGCTGAACTTCAACACGGCCATAAGCCAGATGATGGTCCTGGTCAACGAGCTCTACAAGACAGAGGGCCTTTCCAGGGTCGTCTGGGAGACCCTGATCAAGCTGCTTGGTCCCTATGTTCCCCATATAGCAGAAGAGCTATGGGAGCTTGCAGGCCATGAGCCCTCCTTGGCGAATGTAGATTGGCCTGTCTATGACGAAGCTCTCACCATAGACAGTGAGGTGCAGATCATCCTGCAGGTAAACGGCAAGGTCCGTTCCAAGAGCCTTCAGGCGAAGGGGCTGAGCAAGGACGAGATGCTCGCCTTGGCCAAGGCTGACGAGAGGATACGGACCTGGATAGAAGGGAAGACCATCGTCAAGGAGATCGTGGTTCCTGACAAGCTGGTCAACCTGGTCGTCAAGTAAGGAATAGCAGTAGGGCTGGTCTGACAGACTAGACAGGGCAGAGAAGAAGGCTCAGCGTTTAGAATAACAACAACATTGATGCTTATAGGGAAGAGGAGGCCATGGCCTCCTCTCTCTGTCTTGCCGCTCTTTGTCTGTGATGTTGGTTTTTACTATAGGGAAAGAGAGACTCAGTTGAAATGGGGATTGGAACTGGAATCGGGATTGAATACTCACCTTAGGCCAGGACCTTTGCCAGCCCGCCTTTCGAAGTTTCTCGGTAGAGGGAGGGAAGGGCCTGGCCGGTCTCCATCATGACCTCCACAACGCTGTCAAAGGATACCTTGTGCCTGCCGTCACCAAGCAGGGCAAAGGTGCAGTGGTCGATGGAGCGCATGGCCCCAAGGGCATTGCGTTCAATGCAGGGGATCTGCACCAAGCCACGCATGGGGTCGCAGGTAAGGCCCAGGTGGTGCTCAAGGCCCATCTCAGCGGCATACTCGATCTGGTGGATGGTTCCCCCAAGTACCTGGGTTGCAGCTCCGCTGGCCATGGCGCAGGCAACGCCGACCTCACCTTGGCAGCCCACCTCGGCTCCGCTTATCGAGCCGTTGGTCTTGACCAGGTTGCCGATCAAGCCGGCTGTAAGCAGGGCGCGCAAGATCTTTACCTTGGAGACCTTGTAGTGCTTGAACAGATAGTACAGCACTCCGGGAAGCACCCCGCAGCTGCCGCACGTAGGGGCTGTCACAATCTTCCCTCCCCCTGCATTCTCCTCGGAGACTGCAAGGGCGTAGCTTATTGCAATGGCGGTATTGCCCAAAGGACCGGTGAACTCACCAGCCTTGGAGTTGTACTGGCTCGCCTTCCTGGCAAGCTTGAGGCCACCGGGAAGAACTCCCTCTGCATTGATGCCAGCCTCTACGGCGTCGCACATCACTGTCCAGACCTCATTGATATGGTCCATGATCTCGGGCCCTTCAAACTGCAGGACAAACTCCCACAGCTGAAGCCCCTCTTCAGAGCAGTAGGCAAGGATCTTGGCCATGGTGCCATACTCCTTGGGATAGACTCGCTTCTTCTCGTCCTGACTCTCACCTTCAATGACCACTCGCCCGCCCCCTACGCTGTAGTAGGTCCGTTGGACAATGATGGTCCCCTCTTCGTCAAACCCGAACAGGGTGAGGGCATTGGGGTGGAAGGGCTTCTCCTCATCGGGGTACCAGCTGATCTCCATCTGCTTCCCTTCCTGGGCGAAGATCTCACGGATGGCCCTGTCTGTAAGGTGACCCTTCCCTGTGGCGGCAAGGCTGCCATAGAGACATGCCTCATAGCGTGCAGCCTGAGGACAAAGCCCAAGAAAATGTTGGGTTGCAAAACGAGGTCCCATGGTATGGCTGCTTGAGGGGCCATACCCTATCCTATACAGTTCACGTAGTGATTCCATGCATTGACTGTACATTTTTACCTGATAAAAAGAAAGATGGGGCACTACCACAAAGGGCCCTTTTGTATAGAGACAAAAGAGGCCTCCTCC
The DNA here is from genome assembly GCA_964527665.1 of uncultured Sphaerochaeta sp. GTDB lineage: Bacteria > Spirochaetota > Spirochaetia > Sphaerochaetales > Sphaerochaetaceae > Sphaerochaeta. The sequence continues at coordinate 21,289 of CAZGOK010000004.1, read as the reverse complement.
TTGAGGTCGACAAAGATCCTGAGCAACAGGGAGTCCTCCCTATTCCAGAAACAGTGCAGCCCCTCCCCAAGGGCAAGGGGTATGCCTTCGGCCCCCCAATAGCTCCAAAAGGAGGGGTCAAGTGACCGTTCACCAACCCAATACCCTTGGGGAATGATGGTTATCACCACAGAAAGAGGCTCGCTCATATGGATGGAGGAGGAGGAAAGATCACCATTGACCAGGTCCTTCTGGAGGCGATTGGCATCAAGGAGGGTGAGGTCATCACCTTTGGCAAGCGCTTCGCGCAGGAGTTGGGGATAGGCGAGACAGCCCAGGGCATCAGAGTTGAGGGTGGTGCTCTCCTGCAACAGGCGGCAGAGCACACCCTCCTGTTCGGTAAGAAGGACCAGCGGCTCCCCGCCGGGGAGCACTGCCCCTCCTGCAGGGGAGAAGATCCCCAAAGGAAAGGCACAGAAGACAACCGTCTCACCCCGCCTTACCCAGAGTGTCGTCCTCTTCTCCCCGGCCTTGAGATGGCACCGCTTCAAAGATCCCCTTTCAGTCCAGACGAGGGTATACCAAAGGCTCTGGTTCTGCATCTCCTCCCAGCGGTGCTTCTCAGGAAGAACCACCTCCACGGCCCTCATGGAAAGAGGGTCACCTGTGCAGCTGACAAAGAGGGAGAAGACCAATACCAAACTCATGAGGAGCAGCAAGGGTGTTTGTTTGTTCACATCTATAGAAGAGAAATAAGAGCCGCTATCGTTTCAGATAGGCACCTCTAGTAGGGTGCATCTTCTGAAACAAAGGATAGCTTATAGAAGAGACCATCATCCCTATGATGGCCTCTCTGAGAGCCTTGCATCTGTTTTTTGATCGCTCTTACGTTTCCAAGGCCCTGATGGAAACCATATAGTCGCTTCGGTAACGCTTGAACAGGAGGCGAAACGGTTCGCTGCCATAGTCGGCATAAGTCCAGGGAAGGGCATGGAACCGACCCTTCTCGTAGGTGAGGGTCACCTCGGCATAGATTCCCTCCTTGAGGGGGATGCGGTGGGAACGGTTTTTTGTGGTTGCCAGGATCAGGTTGGGGGCACTGAGCAGGCCGGGGTCAAGGTTTATGGTCCTGCCCCCCTTGAGGGAGAACCTCTCTTCAATCCTGTTGGTGATGAGCTTCGCGTCCGCTAGCAAAGCAGGGTCGTACAGCCTTTCAAAGACCAGGAACGACCTCATTGGAGTAGAGCCCATCTCCTTGTCATAGTAATCGGTAAAGGTGAAAGGTACAGCTTCGCTCATCTCCAGGATGGGACCGAACGCTCTGGTGAGAAGGGAGAAGAGCTCAGGATGGGACTCCTCACCAGTGGAGAGGAGACCCATCACCAGACGCGAGGGGACAAAGGGGCGTACCGCACCCATGCTCAGATACCTGCTGTGTAGGTTCCCAGAACCCTCACAGATGCACAACACCCCTTCAGCTCTTCCAAGGCATGCTCAAAGGAGCCTTCATCCTGTCCAAGTTCGGTCTCGACAAAGAAGGAGTACTCCCAGGGCTTGCCCGGTATGGGGCGGGACTCCAGCTTCTTCATATTGAGCCCGTGCTTGGTGAGGACCAGCAGGGCTTCGAACAAGGATCCCGGACGGTCCTGGACGGTGAACCTCAGCGATGCCCGGTTAGCAGGGGATGTCGAGCGGAACGCCTGGGCCATATCCTCTTTGCACAGGATATAGAACCTGGTGTAGTTTCTGGGGTTGCTCTCTATGCCTTCTGAGAGGATAGCCATCTCATGGACAGCTGCAGCGGGAGATCCTGCAATGGCGGCGAGGCTCTTGTCGTTGGAAGCCTTTACAAAACTTACCGCACCTGCCGTGTCGAAGAAGGGAACTGCCTCTGCGTGGGCGAGCTCGCCTCGCAGGTAGTCCACACACTGGGCAAGGCCCTGTGGGTGGGAATATACTTTTCTGATATCCTCAAGCTTGGTCCCAGGAAGGGTGATGAGGTTATGCACTATCCTGATCTGCTGCTCCCCCACCACCTGGATATCAGGGTAGCGGTCCAGGAGGTCCAGCGTATCGAAGATGGTTCCTCCAAGGGTATTCTCCAAGGGGGACATGCCATAGGTGGCCTCCCCTTGCATCAGGGCCTCAAAGATATCACCAAACTGCTTGCAGGGAAGGGCTGTGGCCTCCTCACCAAAGGAGCGTCTGATGGCTAGTTCGCTGAAGGCTCCCCGTTCGCCCTGGAAGGCCACGGTAAGGGACGAAGCCTTCTGCCCTTTCTTCTTCTCTGTCTTCTGCGAAGGCAGGGTGAGAGGGATTCTTTCCAAGGACTTGCCCACCACCGGAGAGAGGGCGTGCAGGTCACGCATAAGGGCCTCAAACTGGGAGGGGAAGAGGGACTGCGGCCCATCACTGAAGGCAAGCTCAGGGTGGTTGTGCACCTCGACCATCAGGCCGGAGGATCCGGCGGCAACCAGGGCAAGGCTCATCGGGCGCACCATATCCCTGATGCCCGTGGCATGGCTTGGGTCGCCGATGATCGGCAGGTGGGTCATCTTCTGGATAACAGGGATGGCGCTGCAGTCCAGGGTGTTGCGTGTCGCACGCTCGTAGGTGCGGATGCCCCGCTCACACAGGACGATCTGGTCGGTCCCACTGGCCATGAGGTACTCGGCTGCCATGAGCCACTCCTCAATGGTGGCACTGAGCCCACGTTTGAGCAGCACCGGCATGCCGGTCCTCCCCACAGCCTTCAACAGCTCGAAGTTCTGCATGTTGCGTGCCCCGATCTGGAACATGTCTATGTAGGTTGCCATCATATCGACATCGCTGGGATTGACTATCTCGCTGGTGACAGGCATGCCGTACGCTGCACCCGCCTCCTGAAGATACTTCAGGCCCTCTTCACCCATACCCTGGAAGGCATAGGGAGAGGTCCTGGGCTTGAAGGCCCCACCACGCAAGATCACCGCCCCGGCATCACGGACAGCGCGGGCGATCTCCATGATTTGGGTGCGGCTCTCAATGGCACAAGGACCGGCGATGATGGCAATGCGGTTGCCGCCGATCTTCACCTTGCCCACAGTGACTATGGTGTCCTCTTTCTTCAGCTCGCGCGATGCGAGCTTGTAGGGTTTGCTGATGGGAATGACCTTGGCCACCCCTTCAAGGAGCTCAACCTCACGAAGATCGAGGGAGCTCTGACCCACTGCACCAAATACAGTCTCTTCCTGTCCAACGATTTCCTTGACAGTATAACCCCTGCCAACCAGAAAGGACCTGATGTGCTCTTGCTGCACCTCTGTTATGTTTTTCTTCAGTACGATTATCATGCGATCACGCTAGAAGGTATCCTCCAAAAGGTCAAGTGACCTTGCCTTTTTACCCTTGCCATGGTATGCAAACAAGCATGCAAGAACAGTACTGGGACGAGCTATTCGATTCATTCAGGGCGGCCATCAAGGACGCGGGCAGGACTCTGCCCTCACTCTCCATCATAGCTGCTCTTCAACAGGACCCCTACCGAGTGCTTATCGCCACCATCCTATCGCTGAGGACGCGCGACGAGGTCACCCTTGCATCGAGTGAGCGTCTCTTTTCTTTGGCCGACACCCCCGCTTCGATGCTTACCGTATCCTTAGATGAGATAGAGAAGGCCATCTATCCTGCAGGATTCTACAAGACCAAGGCGAAGACGATACACGCCATCAGCGAGAGATTGCTTTCTGAATATTCTGGTATGGTACCTTCAACTCGTGAATCCCTTATGAAACTGCCGGGGGTGGGGATAAAGACGGCAAACCTCACCCTCAACCTGGGCTTCGGCATAGAGGCGATCTGTGTGGACTGCCATGTGCATAAGATTGCAAACAGGATGGGATGGGTCAGCACAAAGACGCCTGAGCAAACTGAAGTTGCACTACAGAGCGTCATGCCCAGGAGGTTTTGGATACCGCTCAATGAACTGCTGGTGATCTACGGACAGCTGATCTGCACCTCAGTCAGCCCATGGTGCTCAAAGTGCCCGCAAGAAAAGTCCTGCCCAAAGGCAGGAGTAGAAAGGTCACGCTAAGATTTTTCTTGAAACATCAAAGGTTGCAACAAGGACTATCAGGTGGAACATCAGGCTCTCTATCCAGGAAATCCAATGCTCAGCTCTGAAGCCACGAAAGCCCGGTGCGATATCAGCGAAGAAGATTGCAGCTATCCAGATGACCAGCACAGCAATCGTTCCCGCCTTTACAAACACAGGGGAGAGCTTCTTGGTAAACAGGGGGATCAGCAGGACAATACCGCCCAACAATACGATAGTTGCCACCAGATAGATGACCACATCACTGCTGAACGCACTGTACAACGCCCCTATTCCAGATCTCCCTCCACGGGAGATGAGGCCCTGAAGCCCTATGCTTATGTATAGCAACGAGATGATAAGTCTCAATACAAACGCACTGCTTTTTTTCGTAATTACTCCAGTCTCAGCCATCACAGACTCCTTTATAGTGTATCAGTAGACATCCCTTACAACCTGGGATACGGCTTCAGCCTTTCCCAACGTATAGAAGTGGACGCCGGGGGCTCCATGCTCGACCAGGTCCTTCGCCTGCTTCTTACACCAGTATACTCCAACTTCCTTCACTTCCGCGAGTTTCTTTGCTTTATCAAGAAGCTCGACCAATTCTGGGGGGAAGTCCACATGGAAGGTCTGGGGGATGGTGGCAAGGTCACGCTTGCTGCCGATCGGCTTGATGCCGGGTATGATGGGCACGGTGATGCCGTTTTGGCGGCACTCCTGGACAAAGCGGTAGTAGACGCTGTTGTCAAAGAACATCTGCGTCACAATATACTCAGCACCACAGGCAACCTTGTGCTTGAGGTGCTCGATGTCAGAGATTCGGTTCGCCGCCTCGGCGTGCTTTTCCGGATACCCTGCAACCCCGGTACAGAAGTTTGTCCTATCACCATCAACGATGGATTCATCAAGGTAGATCCCTTTGTTCAGGTTTGCTATCTGGCCCACCATATCGCTGGAGTACTCATGCCCCCCCTTGATGGGAACAAACCGCTTCTGCCCCTGGGGAGGGTCTCCCCTTAGGGCAAGGACATTGTTGATGCCCAGGAAGTTGAGTTCCAGCAGCGCGTCCTCAATCTCCCCAATCTGCATCCCCCCACAAATAAGGTGGGCGACAACCGGTATGTTGAAGGTGTGCTGGATAAGGCCCGAAAGGGCGATGGTCCCAGGTCTCTTGCGCACAGTGCGTCGCTCCAGCAGCCCGTCGGGTCGCTCGATGTAGACAACCTCCGCCTGGTGGTTGGTCACGTTGATGTAGGCAGGCTCGAAAAGGCTGAGCGATCGGACGGTTTCCAAAAGAACCTCTGCATTGCCACCCTTCAGGGGAGGAACCAGTTCAAAGGTAAACAGCGGCTTGGTAGCCTCTTTGAGGATATCTATTACTTTCATGGCCCTAGTATTCCATACCGGAGAGCAGTGTGACAAGCTCACTCTCCTCCATGCCCTTTTTTTGGGCGTAGAGGGAGAGCTGCTCCGGGGAAACCTTGCCTATGGCGAAGTATCGAAGATCTTCACCACCTATGAGCATGGAACACACCGTAGAGGCAGGATCCATGGCATAGCTCTCAGTCAGGCGCACGGCGATCCTCTCTTCAGCCCCAAGCAGGTCAAAGAGGGTGCGCTTCTCGCTATGGTCGCTCCACGAGGAGTACCCGGGAGCCGGCCTGATGAAGGACGGGCAGGAGCAACCCCACTTCTGCCTAAGAAAAGCTTCCGCCTCATCGGCGAGAACCTCTGCAAGCCTGTCGGCGAGCATCTGCAGGGCAAGATGGTTGAAAGCCCGGTCCGCCTGCTTCATATGTTCGCCAAGCTTCAAGGCAGAGGTGGCAACCAACAGCCCTACAGTATCATCCTTGGCGATGGCGTCAGCGAGGGAGAAGCCACTCTCCTCATTGCGCAGGAAGTAGAAGGAAGAGGGGCCGACCTTCACCTCAAGGCGGTCACTATGGGCAGGGAACAGACCGCACACAACCTTGCACCCTGAGCTGAAGAGCTCTTGTATCTCTTCGTTCTTCAACAGGGCTTGTGCCTCGTCTACCAACCTCCCTCCCTCCTCGCTTGCAAAGGGGACCTTCCAGGAGGCGCAGTACATCTTCCAGTTGATCTTCTCGGCCAGGGAGGGGAGAGAGAAGTCCTCCAGGACAAAGACCCCGTACTCCTTGGCCTTGGTGCCTGTTGATTTCTGTTCCTGCTTGGCCAGAATGGAGGGGAGGGAAAAGCTCTCCTCAGTGAGCTTTTTCCCTTGCTCTTTTTTTTCTTGCTCAGTACAGATCAGCCTGAGGGTCTCTTGGGCATGGCCAATGAAGAATCCCTGCCGATCATCACCGAGCGCCAGCTGGGCGGTCAGGGCCATCGCTGAGGCATCCCTGGTCTGGATGACCGCCCCCCCATAGAGGGGCGAAAGCTTTACTGCGGTGTGCAACTCGCTGGTTGTTGCCCCGCCCACAAAGATGGGAATGGTGCATCCCTTCTCTTCGAACAGGGTGATCACCGAAGCCATCTCCCGAAGTGAGGGGGTGATGAGCCCGCTCAGCCCGACAAGGTCGGCATGGTTCTCCACCGCTGAAGCGAGGATCTTTTCTTTGGGTACCATCACCCCAAGGTCAATGACCTCGAAGTTATTGCAGGTAAGGATCAGGCTGACGATGTTCTTGCCAATGTCATGCACATCCCCCTTGACAGTAGCAATGACTGCTACCTTCTTCTTATGACCACCTACAACAGCATTTGAGCTTGCAATAAAGGCTGTGATACGGGGCTGGAGGATATCAACAGCCATTTTCATGGTTCGTGCGCTACGCACCACCTGCGGCAGGAAGAGCCGCCCTTTTCCAAATAGGTCGCCCACCTCCTTCATCCCGTCCATCAGGGGGCCTTCTACCAGGGCGAGGGGGTTCTCTTCAGATAGGAGGGCAAGGTCCTCTTCGAGGAAGCTGTTCTCCCCTTTGATCACAGCCTGCGCAAGCCTCCTTCGGGGAGGAAAGGTTTTCCACTCATCAGAAGTATTGTGCTGAGGCTTCTTTTCTTGCTCTGCTTGTCCAGCTTTACCTGATGGTTCTTCAGCCTCTGTTTCCAGGGCAAGGTCGATGAGCTCCCTTCGTACGGAAGGCAGGTCATCGCCCTGGGCAAGCAGGGCACGCGTGATGATATCCTTCGTCCTTGGTCCGATCGATTGCACATCCCTGCTCACCGCTGGATTCACTATGCCCATATCGAGCTCGGAAAGGTCAAGGAAGATGGCGTGCATGTTGTCGCGCAGGACGTTGTTCCCCCTGAAGGCAAAGGAGAGGTTGCTGACCCCTCCTATGGTGGAGCAGTGGGGAAGGTTCTTCTTGATCCAGGAGACAGCCTGGAGAAAGTCACGCCCATAGTGGTCATGCTCATCAAGGCCGGTGGCTATAGTCAGGACGTTTGCATCAAAGATGATATCCTCGGCGCGTATGCCTGCAAGCAGCAGGAGGTTGTAGCTTCGTTTTGCTATGGCAATCTTCTGTTCGTACGAATCGGCCTGGCCCTCCTCATCAAAGAGCATCACCACCATGGCACAGCCGTAGGAGGCGATGAGCTTTGCCCGTTGGATAAAGAGCTCTTCCCCCTCCTTCAGGCTGATGGAGTTGATGATGCCCCGTCCTTGGATCTCCTCTAGGGAGCGGGCGATGACACTCCAATCGGAGGAGTCCACCATGGGGGGGACCCGGCTCACCGAGGGGTCGCTTCCCATATGCCTGAGAAAGGTGACCATGCTCTGTTGAGCATCGAGCATGGAGGCATCCATGCAGAGGTCTATGACGGAGGCTCCCTCTTCGATCTGGGTGCGTGCGACGGTGAGGGCCTCTTCCCACCTGCCCTCCTTGATGAGGCGGGCAAACTTCCTGGATCCTGCGACGTTGGTCCTCTCACCGATGATCAGTAGCCTATCCTCTGGAATATGGCACGCTTCCAAGCCGGCAAGGACGAGCCTAGGGGACCGCTCCTGCCTTGTATGGACAGGCTTGTCCTGCACTGCCCCGGCCAATGCCCTGATGTGCGAGGGCGTTGTTCCACAGCACCCCCCTACAATATTGAGGCACCCCTGTGCAAAAAGTGGTTCCAGCTCCTTTGCCATCTGGCTAGGGCTCAGGGTGTACATGCCCTCCTTGTCAGGAAAGCCTGCATTGGGGTGGGCGCTGATATAGAAGGGAGCCGACTCGGAAAGTTTCTTGATGAGGGGCAGCATCTCTGCAGGCCCTGTTGAGCAGTTCAGCCCAAGGGAGAACAGGGGGAAGGGGCTCAATGAAATGACAAAGGCCTCAAGGGTCTGTCCGCTGAGGGTACGCCCGCTTTGGTCACTGAAGGTAGCACTCACCATCAGGGGGACCTTGCGCTCCTTGGTCTGCATCGCATCCAGGCAGGCCATGATCGCGCTCTTGGCCACAAGGGTGTCGAAGGCTGTCTCAATGAGCAGCAGGTCGACGCTTCCATCCAGAAGGGCCTCGGCCTGCTGGGTGTACATCGCCTTGAACGAGGCGAAATCACTTTCGCGGTAGGCGGGATCATCGACATTGGAGGAGAAGGAGAGGGATCTGTTGGTAGGGCCTATGACCCCAGCGACAAAAGCATATCCATCGTGGGAGCTTTCAAAGTCGGCAGCCGCCTCACGCGCTATCTCACACGCCGCCTGGTTGATGGCAAGCACATCGCCGGTGAGGCCGTACTCCTCCAGGTTGAAGGCATTTGCACAGAAGGTGTTGGTCTCGATGATGTCCGCCCCTGCCTCCAAATAGGCAGTGTGGATGCCGAATATGACATCCCCGCGGGTGAGGTTGAGAACCTCGTTGCACCCGGAGACACACCTGTCATCCAGGATGAAGTCATCGTCATCCAACCCCTCGGCCTGGATCATGGTGCCCATCGCCCCATCGAGCAGGACTATGCGTTCACTGAGTATCTTATGTAGGTATTCTTGTCTGTTCATGGTTGGCTTCGAACCTCCAGCTCTCCACAGAGTGCCATCTTTGTATCGAGGAGGACAAGGGCGGAGATGATCGCACCCTTGCCATTCATCAGGTTGGCGACCCTCTCCACATCCGCCTCTACTCGTACCATATTGCAAAAGGCCGTTGCATACCCATCGGCAAGGGCGGCATCACAGCATGCTACCATCACAGCATCGGCCTTTCCAAAGCTGTGGGAGTGACCCACTTTGGCAGAGGAGGTGCACACCCCTAAGGGGCAGTGTTTTGGCTCCACCACAAGGGAAACCTTGCCTGAAAGACTGTTCTCCCCTGCAAAAAGGGTTACAGGAAGGGATTTCAGGACATCAATATAGAGGTCTCCCCCATTTTCCACAACTATTTCCTCTAAGGCGAACCTTCTCTTCAGAATCGATCCCACCTCCTGGGCAATAGCGCCTGCAACACTTGCCATGGGTCCGGTTCCAGAAAGCCTTGATGCATTGAGCATGCCTGCTATGAAAGGGGAATTTGAATCAATACCTATTTCATTGGCCTTTTCCTTTCCGATATGCATCTTTGCATCCTTTCTCTCTTTCAGTGGGACAAACGAGCTCAGGAAGGCGGGGTCAGGATAGGCGAGTATCTCGTTGCGAAGCCTCCTGAGCAGCCGTGTCGCCTCGGCAGCCAGGGCTTTTGCATCAACACGTGATGGGCTGTAGCCGATCCACAGGTCGCTCTCACCCACCGCAACCCCTACGGAGGCGAACCTGGAAAGACCCATGGCCTTGCGGTAGGTGCGCGCCTGGTACACCCCCTATGCCTCCCGCTCGTTTGAAAGGGAGAAGAGCTGCATGGGACAGGCCTGGACACAGAGGCCGCACAGCACACAAAGGTCGGCATCATAGATGAGCTTCCAATCCTCACTCATATACAGTGCTTTGGGTGAACAGACAGCGGTGCACGCACCGCAGTGGATGCACCTCTCCTCTTGGAAGTTCAGCTCCTTGACCATTTCAGAGACAACTACCCCTGTCCCGGTAAGCCAGAGGACGCTCTGCCTGAGGGCCTCTTCGGAGCCTGAAAGCTCCACGATGAGCTTGCCCCCTCTTCCTGAGGCGACATCGGCGTTGAGGATGTTGATATCCACGTCGTAGGTCCTGACCAGCTTGCTTACCAGAGGCTGCTCCACCAGCGTCGGGGAAAATCTGAGTGCATAGCGCTTTTTCATCGTGAGCCTCCTTCCCTGGGGACCAGGGGTTTGACAAAGCTCTTCGCAGGCAGCGGGTGGACAGCCTCGGTAAGGGTGAACTCACCGCGCTCTATCCAGGTCTGCAGTACCTTTGCAATGTCACGGGCCTTGCTCAGGGAGGAGAGGGGGGCGCTTTTGGCCTCCTTGCCTCCAGGGAGCACCACCTTACCACTTTGCAGCTCTTCATAGGTGACCTTGCTGACACTCGGGTGCCCCTCAAGGCCGTAGTCACTGATGATCGTCTCTATCTGGCTGTTGCGGATCGAGAGGTGCTTTGCCATCCTAACATCCAAGACCGGGATGGGGATCCCTATGCCCACAAACAGGGAGACACCGTACTTCTCATAGTAGGCTGACCTGATGTATTCGGCGGACATCGCCTTCGCATCACCTATGAGAGCGAGCGTCGCCCCGGTTCCCAGGGGAATGCCGTGCTCGTTGCGCTCCCGTGTGGTGTTGTACTGGGTGCCGTTCCACACCACGTACCCTTCGGTGCCTCCAAGGAAGATCCTGGTACCAAGGCCGATGGTCCGTAGGTACGGGTCGTTCAAGAGGGGGCTGAGCTCCCCGCTGGTGGAGTAGGTAACATTGCTGTTGCGAGGAAGCAGCGTCCCCATATAGGTGTACTTGATCTTATTGGTGCTGTTGGTGGCAGCGGCATAGTTCTGGTAGGCGTTGCGGGGGTTGAAAAGGTAGAACTCGTTGAGCCCATCCTTGTTGATCCAAGTATCGATTTCCCGAGTAGGATAGCAATCGGTTCCTTTTCCCCTGGCAAACAGGCGCACATCCTTGCCGGCGATGAGGTCCTCAATGACGTTCGCCCCCCCATAGGTAGGGTCGAACTTGGACTCGGCGGTCGCACCGATGAGGGTATCGACAGCAGCAAGGCCTTCGTAGGCGCTCACCCCGTTGAGGGTGATCTCCTCCATCCTGATGCCTGGCGACCAGTGTCCGAAATTGATCACTGCAGAGGATGAGCACATGGGGCCGAAGGTCGCGGTGGTGACGACATCGACTTTTTCTGCAAGCTCTTCAATATCTGTCTTGGTGGCCATGAGGGAGAACTCCTCGGCTGTGACCACCACAACCTTGCCTCGTCTGATCTTCTCGTTGATCTGTGCAACTGTCTTTGCCATGAAAGCTCCTCTTCCCTGTCGGGAGTGCAGTGATAGGAAGGGGCATCTTCTTCCTTGACAACCAATTCTAGCCGTCACGGCTACCCTTGTGCAAGTTCTTTGCTCGGACAGAGGGAGGGTTTGCCCTCAAAAGGGGGATGAAACTGCCCCACAACACTTGTCCAGGGCGTCCATACATCTTGGCTCTGCTGTAATTTCGTCCTATGATGGGCCATGGTAAAACTCCTCGTCTTCCTCGGCAACCCTGGCAAACTCTATGAAAAAAGCCGGCACAATGTCGGCTGGCTCTTTTGTGACCACCTCTACCCATCGATGCAGTGGAGCCAGAAATTCCACGCACAGGTTGCAAACACACCACAGTACAGGCTGCTCAGACCCCAGACCTTCATGAACGAGAGCGGCAAGGCAGTGCGTGCCTGCACCGACTTCTTCGGCATCAAAGGCGAAGAGATCCTGGTGGTCCATGATGACCTTGAGCTCCCCTTCGGGACCGTCAGGCTGCAGAAGGGCGGAGGTCTAGGCGGGCACAACGGGCTCAAGTCCATCAGGAGCCATCTCGGCGATGATGGGTTCCTGCGCCTGCGCTTCGGCATAGGAAGACCCCAGAGGGGAAGCGTCGCATCGTATGTGCTGCTCCCTTTCTCCAAGGAGGAGGCACCCTTGCTGACAATGCTGTTCAGCAGGGGTGAAAGCCTGCTTACAGGGGATCTAACAACGCTTCCAGCAACAAATACATTAGTCTAACAGCACCTCTTTCCCAAGAAGGGGGTTACAACAGAGGTATTGCATGGTATACTTGTTCTTGTCTTATATTTTGACAGCTACCACACTTTGGGAGGCGTGAATTGATAACACGTGACCTTCGCATTTCGATCCGCACAAGGACTGAGATGGATTTTTTTTCAGCATTGTTTCCCTCTACGATTGAATTGGGAACTCTCTATAAGCAGGCAAATGAACTTGCACACCTCTACAACCTGAAAATAAAGGAACGTGGGGGAAGCGAGTATATTGCAGCGGGCAAGCTTCATGCCACCGCTGTCCTGCATCTGCTCTATCAGACGGTGCTCTCCCGATACCTCAGTGATACGGAACCGGACTTCTTCTCCCGCCTTACCAGCCTCTTGAGCAAGAACCATGCTGGATCCGATGTGCTGGCCTTCTACATGAAGGAGTTCCCCTCCCCCTTGCTGCTGGAGCAACAGCTGCCTCTGGATTATTTCTACGACGAATCACTTAGGGGGTACTTTGTCCATCAGGTGATGCTGGACAACCCTGCCCTGATCAAGGCAGCCAAACCCTTCATTTCTCCCGAAGGCCTCTCCTTCCCCAAGGGTGCCCAGGCCCTCACCGCCCTGATGGGTGGCTATACACAGGGCTCTGCCCTGGTAGCCAACAGCGACGAGGATATCTTCACCTTCCTCACCAGGCCCTCAAAACTCTATCCAGACTCCCTCCTTGACCAGATAAGCTACATCGTGGAGACGTGGGGGGACCTGTTGCCACTAGAGCTCAAGAAGCTGCTGTTGCGCTCCATAGACTATATCCAGGAGGAGGAGAAGCCCCACTTTGCTGGCGATGGAGGGGGGACTGTGCCGACCTATGTTCCCGACTACAGCTCCTATGACGCCGAGTACGAGGCTTTCTCAGCCGACCGCAACTGGATGCCCAACGTGATCATGATAGCCAAGTCGACCTTGGTCTGGCTTGACCAGCTCTCCAAGGAGTACGGCTACCCCATAACCACCCTTGACCAGATTCCCAACCAGGAGCTGGACAATTTACATGAACGTGGCTTCACCGCCCTCTGGCTGATCGGACTTTGGGAGCGCAGCAGTGCCTCCAAAAGGATAAAGAACCTCTGTGGCAACCCTGAGGCAGAAGCCTCTGCATACTCGCTGAAGAACTATGAAATAGCCTCCTCCATCGGAGGATGGGCAGCCTTGGACAACTTGCGCCAAAGGTGCGCAGACCGTAGTGTCCGCCTCGCCAGTGACATGGTGCCCAACCATACCGGCATCGACGGGGACTGGGTATTCAACCACAGCGAGTACTTCATACAGCAGAGCTACCCTCCCTTCCCCTCCTACACCTACAACGGTGAGGACCTCTCGGAGAACCCCGACATTGAGATCAAGCTTGAGGACCACTACTACAATCAAAGTGATGCTGCGGTGACCTTCAAGAGACGGGACCTGAGAACCGGGGAGACCTCCTACATCTTCCACGGAAATGACGGGACCTCCATGCCTTGGAATGATACGGCCCAGCTTGATTTCCTCAACCCTGCGACCAGGGAGGCTGTATTCCAGCAGATAAAGCATGTGGCGAAGAATTTCCCCATCATCAGGTTCGATGCTGCGATGACCCTTGCCAAAAAGCATATCCAGCGGTTGTGGTATCCAAAACCCGGCCATGGCGGTGATATTGCAGGACGGGCACAAAGCGGCATGGACGATGCGACATTCCACAGCATCATACCCCAGGAGTTTTGGAGGGAGGTCGTTGACCGACTCACTGTGGAATTGCCCGACACACTCCTGCTTGCAGAGGCCTTCTGGATGATGGAGGGGTATTTTGTACGTACCCTGGGCATGCACCGCGTCTACAACAGCGCCTTCATGAACATGCTCAAGAACCAGGAAAACCAGAAATACCGCGACACCATCAAGGGGACCATCAGCTTTGAACCTGAGATTCTCAAGCGTTTTGTCAACTTCATGAACAACCCCGATGAAGAGACTGCTGTCGCCCAGTTCGGGGAAGGCGACAAGTATTTTGGCGTCTGCACGCTTTTGGCCACGATGCCGGGCCTGCCGATGTTCGGCCATGGCCAAGTCGAAGGGTATAAAGAGAAGTACGGCATGGAGTACCGCAGGGCTTACTGGGATGAAAGACCCAACCAGTGGATGATCGACGAACATTACAGGAGAATCTTCCCCCTCCTGAAGAAGCGCTATCTTTTCAGTGGAGTGGACAACTTCCACCTGTTTGACCTTGTCGACGGAAACCATGTGCATGAGTCCGCCTTCTGCTACATCAACGGAACAGATCATGAGAAGGCTTTGGTGCTCTACAACAACCAGTACGACAGCGTACAGGGCTGGATAAAGAACTCAGCACCCAAGCTTGAGAAGCAGGGCAATGACAAGCGCACAGAGACGCTCTCCCTTGCTGAGGCCATGGGCCTCACCGTAGGGGGCAGACGGTATGTCCTGTATGAGGCGTTCCCCGGAAAGCTGACCCATATGGTCCCTTCTCTGAAGGTCTTTGATGAGGGGGGTCATTTCCACCTAGACGGATATGAAGCGCGCATCATGCTGAACATCAGAGAGGTTGAGGATGTCGATGGCACCTATGAAATGCTCTACAACATCCTTGGAGACAGGGGTGTTGAGAACATCGAGCAGGAGATCCTGGCCCTGAGGCTGAAACCTGTCTACAAGGCAATGGACAACCTGCACAGCCCTGCTTTCAAGAAACTGCTGCTGTCCATCCTGAAGGGAGAGGCAACTGCCAAGATCGAACGCAAGCTGATCCTCACCCTTGCAGAGGCATATACACACCTCGGTGTTGCCGTTGAGCAGCTCCACCCTGTAGCGTACAAGGCACTGCCCTCCAAACCAAGGGAGATCAAGCCGGCCGAGATGCTCAAGGAGATCCAAAGGCTGACCGCCATCTTCGCCAAGGACACCCCAGAGCCCTACTTCAGCCAGGGAGGAGCCATCATGGACGAACTGCCCTCCCTCATTGCCACATCGCTGTTCCTCAAGCCATTCATCCATGAGTGGTCTACCGTCACCGATGCAATGGTGGCCAGCGACAAGCTGCTGCTCTCCCGCTTCTTTGGCAAGGATTTGGAAGAGGCTGGCTTCAGTGGTGGGGATGCCAGAAAAGCGTGTCATAGCGCCGCCTTGCTGGCCTGTTCAGCCAATATGGTCAAGAGCTTTGAAACCGATACACCACAGGAGGTCCTTGCCACCCTGCTTACAGACCCGGCAGTGAGAACCTACGCCAATTGCAACGAGTACCAAGGGACCACCTGGTATAAAAAGGAGGCAATCCAAGAGATCATCTATCTTTCTGCGCTCTCGCTTCAGATGCTCGGAGGTATTCCTGATACCCTTGAGTATGTGAGGACCCTTACCGAAGCAGAGACGCTGGCGGGGTATAAACTTGGGCTTCTCCTAGGAGATGGGCTTAAGCTTTGATTGACTTGACGCTACCGATAAGATACTCTTGGAAACTATGAAGACGTGGATAACCTATCTCGCAGCAACAGCCTTCGGGCTGGCTGCAACACTCCTATTTGGAGATTCTGGTCTCTACCAGCAGATCATGTACACCGCTACAGCCCTGTTTGTACAACTGGGTGGGTTTATCTTGATCCCCATCGTGTTTTTCGGATTCTCTTCGGGGATCGCATCCCTACGAAAAGACTCCTTAGGAAGAACCTTTAGCTGGACGACCATCTTGTGGAGCATCCTATCGACACTCGTGCTGGTCATGGGCGCCGCTTTGGTGTTCCGCTTCTTTCCAGCCAACTTCCCGGCCAGCAGCAGTGCAGGCTCTGAAGCTTCGGTCATCGGTACCGTCGGGGCGCAGTCGCTGTCCACGCTCTTCGGCTCGATGCTTCCGGTAAATCCATTTTACACGCTTGCCTCCTCTGAGAGCTTCCTGCTTCCCATCATTGTCATTGCCCTGATCTTCGGCTACTTCCTCAAGCCCGATGTCGAGGTCATCCGCCCAGCCTATGTGACGATGAACTCCTTGAGCGAGACGATGTTCCGCCTGGCCAACGCATATAGCAGATTTGGCCACTTCCTTATCTTCTTCACCTCTTCCTACTGGTTTTCACGTCTGCAGAACGAAGGGACGGTTTTTGTAGCGGGAAGGTTCCTGTTGATGCTCATAGCATCGACACTCCTGGTCCTGCTGGTCATCCTTCCGTTGCTGTTCGGCTTGCTTACCCGGTTCAAGGTAAACCCCTACGCGATACTCTACCGCATGCTGGCTCCGGCTGTTGCAGCCCTGTTCAGCGGAAGCATCTTCTTCAGCAGCCCGATCACCATCGCCCATACACGGCATAATTTGGGTTGTCAGAAACGGATAAGTGCAACAGCTGTCCCCCTCTACACTCTTGTGGGCAGGGGTGGCTCGGCAATGATAGCGACGCTGAGCATCACAAGCCTGCTCTATGCAGCGCTTGGGAGCATGCCTTCGAACAAGGTCATCCTCCTGGTTGCCCTTGCCAGCGCGATGTTCTCCTATGCCAGTGCTCTCTATCTGGGATTCGAGGTATTCTTCATTACCATCATAGCCCTGCAGTTCCTCAAGATAGACCTCTATGGTGCGGAGATGACCCTCATCGCCCTGATGCCCATCCTCAATGGATTCGGCACCCTGGTGGACTCCTATGTCGCAGCCTTCGGCTCGGCGTACACCTGCCAGATTATGGGTGTGAAGCACGACAGCTCGTATAGGGACATGCTCTAACAGATATGAGCAAGAACGTACGCTTCGTCTTCCTAGGCATCCAAGGCCTCATTACGGTGCTGTTCAGCGCTGTTGTTGTGCACTCCTTCCTGCTTGCCCAAGCCCAAGGAAGTGTCCTTACAGCCCTTCCCCACCTTGCCCCATCACTGGTCCACCTCTGGGTCACCTTGGTCGGTGCCATATTGCTCTGTGTCTTCTACAGGGCAAACATAGGGGCGGAGGCTCACTTCCTTCCCCTTCTTTTCCTTACCATAGGCCTGGGCAATGTCAAGATTCTCCCCCTGTACTACCAACTCTCCCACATCATGGTCCTCAGCCCCTACTGGATAGGCATCCTGTACCACTTTGCCTTCCTCTTTTCCTCATTCCTTTTCCTGGCCTCTGGACTGTTCCAACAGACCATGAACCCTCTTCGTCTGGGTCAGTACTCATTCATCGGAGGGACCTCCTCACTGCTTTTGGCCATGCTGGTGCCCATGACAACAAACAACGCTTCCTTTCTCAAGGAAGCGAGCATATCAAACACATTATTTCTGGGCGTCGCCATCTTGGTAAGCGCCTTGGCTCTGCTGACCTTCATCATTGCAATCTACGAAGAGAGGGGTGGCAGGCAGACCCTTGGTCGGGGGCTCTCCTTTACCCTGATGATAGTTGGCAACGCCATGGTCACCGTCAGCCAGGATATCCTGTACAACAGCATCGGCCTCGTCCTGTATGTGGCAGGGACGACACTGCTGATCCTCATCACCAGGACCTACCATATCTGGTCCTAGCTGAACAACGCACTGATCCTCTGCTCAGAGACCAAAGCATCCATCTCCTTATCCGTTGGGGCGCTCAGGCTCCCACTAGCTTTCTCCAACAGGGTGGGAAGAAGCGTTATGTCCCCTGTGCTGTTGAGGAAGACCTCGGGGTTCTTCAGGACCCACCCGACAGAGAGTCCAATTGCCTTAGGATCGGTGAGGGGGTCATACCAGGTGGCAAAAGGATGTACACCCTCTCCTACCTCGCCCCTGGCAAGGGCCTTGATGGTCTGGACCGCCACACTACGCTGTTTGCACAGCTCCATGAGCAGATTCACGTCTGAGCTGTATTGGAGATTCTGCATCATCGTGTAGTTGTAGGGTAATAGCACCGAGTCAAAATCAAACTTCATCAGGCTGCGGTAGTGAGCCTTGGGGGCTCCCAAGCCGTGGCCGGTAACACCTATGTACTTGATCAGGCCCTGCTCCTTAGCCTCTATGGCGGCCTCAAGGACCCCGCCCTCACCCATGGCAACCTCCCACTGTTGCTCATCGACAAGCAGATGGAACTGCCACAGGTCGACATGGTCGGTCTGCAGCCTCTCAAGGGATTGGTGCAGCTCATCAGTGGCTTCTTGGGCTGTTCGCTTGTCGGTCTTGGTGGCAAGGAAGAAGGAGGCTCTGTCGCGCTTCATCCAAGGACCCATCCTCAGCTCTGCATCTCCATAGCTATGGGCCGTATCAAGGTGGTTGACCTCATACTTCTTCAGTAGGTCGTAGGTCTCGTCAGCCTCCCGTTGCGTAACGCCTCCTAAGGCGGCTGCTCCGAAAAGTATCCGACTGCTCATATGTCCTGTTCGTCCGAATTGCATTTTTTCAATCATGGCTAATACCTCGCCATCAGTATAGCATAGGAAAAAGCCAGGCCAAAGCGGGTAATGCGCCTCACTTCAAGCCTAGAGGGTATTGAGGTATCCTTGTCCGGCAAGCAGTTTCCTAAAGAGCGCCTGGTCCTTTTCTTGTATGACGATCCTGTTTCCCTCAGCCCTGATGATGATCTTCCTAAAGGCGGGGTCGAGGGCAAACATCTTCCTGATCGCAGAATCATCGGGGAATGTATAGAGCAGGACAGGTTGCCCATAGGCAAACAGGGTGGCCTTTTTTTCGACCATGGAAAAGAAGGAGAGCCAGCGCTCGGAGGGGTCAGGCTCTATGAGGCTCTTGAACCTCTCGATTCTGGTCTGTATATCGGAAGGATCGGTACACCCCCGTATAAAGGAGGCTTCGCTTATCTTGTACCGCTCACTTCCCATCGCATCCCCTATCTGTTCCAGGAAAAGCCTTCGCTCCAGAGACAACCCCTTGAAGGTGACCAACAGCAGGTTCGTATCAGCTATGGTCTCGAACTCCTCCTTCCTGGCCTGTGGGCGTTCATCAGTAAAGTCCAGACACCATGCCCCGAAGGGGGTGAGCTTCATGCTGCAGATACCCTCGTAGGGGGTGAGGGGATGCATCTTCCCATTTTTGCTCAGAACCAGAGGGGCTGGTTTTTCTCCGATCTCCACCAGCCCAAGGACAGCGAACAGGTAACAATAGGCCTTGAAGAGGGGCTTTTCAAACAACATCCTCTTTAGGGTGCCCTGTGCACGAAAGCCCTTGTCATAGGGGCTGGGAGTATAGGAGCCAAGCTCCGTCTCTATGGCATCCCCCCGCAAGAACAGAACCCGATCCAGGATGTCACTATTCCATAATTCGAATTCATTGCCATGCATGACAAAGGATTGAAACAGGTTTTCTACAGAAAACCACTCCCCCCCACCATACATCTGAAGAAGCAGGTCCTTCAGGCTCTTTCGCACCTGGTACTTGAATTCAACAGAGTAGGCATATGCTGACTTGGAAAACTGACCCAAGAGCGTGTAATACTCCAGTTCAACCCCATTCATATCCTTGGAGGTCAGCTTGGGGTCAAAGAAGAACCGCTTGACCAGTTCTTTTACAAAAGACTCCCCATCGGCAGGGCGTGTGAGCGCTTTTTCCTTCAGGTGCACCAAAGCCTGCACAAACAGTTCAATGGGGTCGAGTCCATAGGAGGAGGCAACAGCAAAGGGCTCCAGAGCGCATGAAGCGCGCAAGTTCTTGATATCCCTTTTGAGCAAGCCCTTTCGGATTACATCGTCTTCAAACTTGGACTTCATCATCTCGGCAGCAGCCTCCACCAAGAGGGGCATCACAGAGGATATCTCCAGATTGACAGACCATGGGGTGCCTTCGATCGCAGAGAGCGGTTGGAGTGTATAGAGAGCAGGTTTCGGAAGCCAAGAGGGAAAATATGCTGCAAAAGCAGGGTAGATTTGCAATTCATGTTCACTGAGGGCCGCAAAGAGTCCCACCCGGAGCGCCGGATTGGGCCGCAAGGAGGAATGGTAGGTGTACCACATCGACTCCTTGACGACCAAAGGCTCCTCAACAGAGGTCTTCAACGAGCGGATATCCACAATCTGTTCAAATGCCGCCCTTTGTATGAGCTCCTGCAGATAGGGTGGGAGGGAAGCGAAAAAGAGGTCGAACCCCTGCTGGTCGTCAAAATCAAGCAGCCTCGCCACCTGCTTGCATACTTCATATTTCTGCTTGCCAACCGGATCTTTTCCTGCAAGCGAGTGGAAAGCTCTGGTCAGTTGCTCGATGGTCAGGTCATTGAGGTCATCCAACAGCTCCTCACCCTTTGGGGACAAGGGCTTCTCAGCTTTTTTTGGTGGGGCCGGGGCCTTTGTCGATTCTATTTTTTTGTTACTTTTTGCCATGGTTACCCCAACAACATTTCGATGTCTTGTTCAGACAGGGACTTTACTGCATTCGAATCAGAGGTGAGCAAGGAAGCGACGAGATTCGCCTTGCGCTGCTGCAGCTCCAATATCTTCTCCTCTATCGTATCCTTGGCTATGAGCCGATAGCAGAATACGGGGTTTTCCTGCCCGATCCTGTGGGTCCTATCGATGGCCTGATTCTCTGCAGCGCGGTTCCACCAGGGGTCGACGATGAAGACGTAGTCTGCAGCAGTCAGGTTAAGACCGACCCCTCCGGTTTTCAGTGTCATGACGAAAGCTCCGATGGAGGGGTCATTTTGGAATCGCTGTACCAGGCTCTGCCTGTCCCCTGTCGCCCCTGTCATGGTGAGGTGACCGATGCCCATCTCATCCAGGTCCTCTCCAATGAGCTCGACCGTAGCAAGGAAGTTGGTGAAGATGAGGCACTTGTGGCCATCGGAGGTGATGGAAGAGACCACCTCCCTCAGATATTTCCGCTTTGCCGAGATCCCATTGAACTCTCCATCGGCCTCAGGCACTGAAGCCAGCCTCCTCAGTTCCGTTAGGGCCTGCAAGATCATGAACGTATTCTTTCCTACCCCACCAACGCCGACAGCGGTCGTCACCTTTGTCTTGAGCTCTTCACGCCTGCGGTTGTAGATGGCCAGATGGTTCTCATCCAATTCGACATAGGAGACCTGTTCGGTCTTGGCAGGAAGGTCCTTCAGGACGTTCTTCTTGACCCTCCTGAGCATAAAGGGATAGACACGGGTCTTCAGGTCCTTGAGCACATCCTTGTCCTGCTTGTCCTGGATAGGGCGCATGTAGTCACGCAGGAATTGGTTCTGAGTACCAAAAAAGGAGGGGTTGAGG
>CAZGOK010000003.1:0-26727 GCA_964527665.1 uncultured Sphaerochaeta sp. | reverse complement strand
CTTTATTAGGGCTAAAAACACTACTACTGATTTTGTACGGTTTAACAGGTCAACTCAGGTAACAAACGATATAACCTATACTGGATCATCTTCAGCCAGTGAGATTTTGAGAAACCAAAAAACTTTCACATACACAATTCCTAGAGATCAGATTTCACCCTTAGGTATCTATACTGCAGACATAACATTCGAACTTACAACGACCTAATATCCATCCCAAATATATCAGCTGGTTCACAAGCACAAACCTTGTGAACCAGCTTTTATTTGTGTGGATAAACACAAGCAAAAAATAGATATGTATCCGTTCAACAAGGCAGAGCACCTAGGGGGATTCCCTTAGGTGCTCTGCCTTGTTACCTCTATTTCTGACTTTGTCTAGTTCAGGTGCTGAGCCCTCTCTTCAAGGTTTTGCTCACCCTCATCAAGGGCCATCCTGTCAGGGAACCTCAGCATCATCGCCTTCATGAACAGGCCCATGAGAACAAGTGCTCCGGTTGTCAGGGCGAAGCGTACCACAGCAAAGCTCCAGCCGAGGAACTTGACCTCTACCATCAGCTGGGGAATCTTCAGTGCACCCCAGGAACCAAGGAAGATGACCACGTTCGTCACGCTTGCTCCCTTGTGCAACAAGGATGCAGCGAGGGGGAAGGCCATGTACAGAGGCCCTGTGGGAAGGGTCCCCAAGGCTAGGGATAAGATGCCGCCACGAAGGCCTGAATCATTTCCCAGCCACGCTTGGATCTTCTCCTTGGGCAGCCAGACCTCCATCAGGCCCATCATGATGAAAACCGGGGGGAGGATGAAGGCCATTTCCAGGAAATACTCCCACGTTACCTGCGAAGAACGTGCACCAGTCTCAGGAGAGAAGATGAACAGGGCGATGTAGGCCAGGGCCACACCCAGGGGAAGCTTGAACTTCTGTAGGAACTTTTTCATAGGATCACCCCCATCAGAGAAGCTATCACCAGGGCAGCCACGACTCCCAAGCCATTGCGAAGCAAGGTGAAGTTCCTGCCCAGTATCTTCATCTCCATCGGGGCTGTGACCACCCCCACCATGACCAGCGTGGTGATGAACGCCGAGATGGTCATTACCGTTGCCCCCGAGCGCAGCAGGGAGCCTGCCAAGGGGAAAGCCACCAGCGAGGGGATCAGGGTCAGCGACCCGATCAGTGCGGCTGTGATGGTTGCCAGGAAACCAGCCTCAGATCCTATCAGGGATGAGATCTTCTCAGGTGTCAGCAGCCCTAGGATAAGGCCTACGATCCCGAGCATTGCGATCAGGGCAGGGGCTGTCTTGACCAGCGACTTGCCTGCAACCTTGAAGGCCTTCTTGGTCTTATCCTTGCTCTTTGCAAGGGAGAAGACAAGTCCCGCTGCCAACAGGGCATATATGATGATTATTGTTGCCATCTACTTCCTCTCTATCTTTGGTATTTTGTCATACATATCAATCAGGTGTTCAATACGGCTCTTGCGTTGCTTGAGGATGGGGATCCAGTTGTGCAGCTCCTCCTTGCCCCGCTCAGTAATCGTATAGACGCGGCGCTTGGGTCCTGTACTTGCATCCTCCCACAAGGAAGAGACCAAGTTCTGCTCCTCCAGCTTTCTCAAGCTCCGGTACAGCGAGCCTATGTTCAGCTCCTCAGCCTTGAAGCCGAACTGCCCAAGCTGTTCGATCAGGCCATAGCCATACCCCTCCTTCTCAAACAGGAGCAACAACAGGCATATCTCCAGGAATCGCTCCATCTTCTGGTACTTTATCTCACAACATGGTGAGCCTTTGTTCTGCATACACACCTCACTTATGCTTGTTTCATCCGATTTGCTTACTATTCTCTACCTGACTATATTCAGTATGCATATAGTAAGTAACACATCCTCATCTGTCAAGATGGTTATGCAGTATGTAATGCCTGACGATTTTTTTCATTGTGTATGAGGTGATCACCTCTGGTAAAGGCTTGTGCAAAACCCATCTGAACACCTGCTGATTCTGTGATATAGTAGTGAATGTCGGCGACCAGCGACAAAGGAAGCGTGGAGGAGCCATGAAAATACTCTGTTGTTCTGATATTCATATGGGCAGGATCCCCACAGTGCCCTACATCGATGACCTCTTTAGCCATACAGCCTGGTATGCCCTTGTAGAGAAAGCCCTGGAACTAGATGTCGACGTCCTTGTCCTTGCAGGGGATGTGGTGGAGCAGGAGGAGCACTGGTTTGAGGCCTACGGGCCTCTTCTTACAGGGCTAGAGAAGCTTGGCAAGGCTAAGATCAAGGTCATCGCAGTAGGGGGGAACCACGACTACTCGGTCTTTCCCAGCCTTGCCAGGGAGAGTAGTCATATAACGCTGCTGGGCCTGGGGGGGAAGTGGGAGAGCCTTGACTACAAGGGGGTACGCTTCATCGGGTGGTCATTTCCCGAAAGGCGGGTACAGTACAACCCCATGGATAGCTTTGACCTCTCTTTGGCCGATACAGAGCTTCCCATGCTAGGGCTTCTGCACTGTGATGTGGGAGCTTCGCCCTTGAGCAGCTATGCCCCTGTCCCCCTCAATGATTTCTCCTTATCGCCGGTACCCTTGTGGGTGCTTGGCCATATCCATAAGGGTGCAGCTCTCAAGGGGGGCAATGCCTTCTACTGTGGCTCCCCCTACGCCTTGGACCGCAACGAGGAGGGCCCTCATGGGCCATGGCTGCTGGAAAAAGAGGCGAAGGGTCCTTGGAAGGAGCCTGTGATGATACCCCTTTCTCCCTACCGCTTTGAAACTGTCTCTGTCTGCTTAGAAGCGGCCACTGACGAAGAGGATGTCAGGGCAATCCTTACCCAGAGCTTGCGCAAGGTTGCCGCCTCCATCGCGTTTTCCGGGACGCTGCTGTGCTCGCTTGTCCTTACCGGGGTCATCAGGCGCACCCTTGACATACGCACAACCCTTACCCCTGAGGGATTGCAGGATCTTTTCATCAGGGAAGGGGAGACGGTGATACACCCCCTTGGCGCCTACACCGATGCCACAGAAATGGATGTCGACCTTTCCAAGCTTGCCCAGGGCAGCAGTGCAACTGCCTTGCTGGCAAAAAAACTGCTCGACAGCTCTGCAATGAAGGCTATGGGGGAGCAGTATAGGAGAATCGAAAGGGAGAGCTTTGGCTCTCCTGCCTTCCAGCAGCTTGGCGGAAGCCAGATAAGTCGCACTGAACAGGAGTACGTGAGCCTTGCCACCCAGGCGGCCAGACGACTGCTTTTTTCCATGATCAATGGCGAACAAGGGGGCAGACAGTGAAAAAGAAATTCTGGCTTGAGCGCATACAGCTTCATAAGAGCCCCGGCTTTGAAGCGGGCACCTTCCCCCCCGTCGAAGAGCTTGGAGAGCACCTGAATGTTATCTGGGGACCCAACGCAGTGGGTAAATCGACGCTGATGCGCGCTATGCGCTCCCTCATCTGGGGGGCAAGGGACAATGCCGAGGTGGAGGCAACCGGTCTGCTCAAAGCTGACGACTCCCCTTGGAACCTCTCCCTGTCCAACGGCAGGCTTCACCAGAAGAGGCTGTCGGACGACCAGGAGCTCTTGCTGCCGGGTCGCAATGACGAGCTCAGCGAAAGTTACTGGTTCACCCTGCATGAGTTGCTGCAACAGGATGCTTCTCATGCATCAACCTTCCTGCGGGAGGTGCAGACCCGTATGCAAGGCGGTGTCGACCTTGAGGGAGCCTCTGCCCATGCCGGGGGGATCACCTCATTTTCCACTGGTGCCATCAAGGTGGCAACAAACGCAAAACAGGCAACCGAATACTACAAGCAGGTGCTCAGAAGCCAGGATGAACACCGTGATATCCAGGACAAGATAGCGCTCCTGGAACAGGAGGTCGCCCAGAACAAGGAGCTCTCCTTGCAGAAGGTCCTGCTCCAGGATGCCATGTTTTTGTTGGAGACCTCCACAAGCATTGAAGAAAAGGAGCAAGCCCTCTCGCTATACCCCCCCTCCATTGCCCTTATTGACAAAAGTTCCCCCCAACGACTGCAGGACCTCCTCCTGGCCCAGAGCAAGGCCGAGGAAGAGGTTCGATCGGCGACTCAGACAGCCAATCGGCTGGGCCAGGAATTCTCGGCATGTGCCATAGGGCAGGATGAGCTGAAGGACCTGGACAGGCCTGATCGAATAGCAAACCTCTATGAGGCATACAAGGATGCTTGTAATCTCCTGGAGGGCTGTGAACATGAGTTTACCCTTGCAAGGCAGACCCTGCTTGAGTGGGAGGAGGAGCACTCCTGGCTAGTGGGTGAACCACCACAGGACCGAACATTGGAAGCGTATGTAGAGACACTGAAAACCCTCTCACAGGAGTGCGAACCGATTAGGTGCAGTGTGGATGCAAACAGGCGCATCCTCGATGAGTTGGGTATCTCTGAAGCCATCCCACACCCACTCGCTTCCCTCACAGAACTCAACCTCCGCCTCTCTGACTGGATTGGTGCTTTCTTCAAACTCCAGGGGACACCGAGGATAAGCCCTGTTCGACCCCGATCGAAGATATTTTTCCTCATCGTTTCCCTGCTCATCGCAGCGGTAGGTTCAGTCTTGGGCCTTGCCTTGCACCCCTTGTTCTTTATGCTTGGCTTTGCCCTGCTACTGGGCTTAATTGCCGTGATTTTCCCATCGCCGAGAGAAGGCGAAGAGTTCAAGCAGGCGCAAGCCCATCTTGAGCAGGCACAAGGCAGAGCAGAGCAGATGCTCACCCGCTTGGGAAAGGAGGGCCCTGAAAGGTGGGATGCAGAGCCTTGCCAAAGGCTCCTGGTTGCAACGCTCTCTGAGATAGCCACTGTCCAGAGGCTTGAACAGCTCAATGCACAGAGGCAGAGGGCACAAGAACAGCTTGATGCATCCGTAGCAAAGCTCAAGGGGTGGGTGGCTTCATGGCAGGAGGCGGCAAAGGCCCTGGGTCTCAAAGATGATGAATCTCAGTTGCAAGGCAAGCAGTTCTTTTATTTTGCAGAGAGGCTGAACAGCTGGAGCGCCCTTCGCCTTGCCCTGGTACAGACAGAGCAAGCTTTGGCCACTGCCCAGGAGCAGGAAAGGCAGGCCCTTTCACTGCTTCAGGCAGAGCTTGGGACCTCTGAGGATGAGATCAGTGCACTGAAGGCAAGAAGCTCTGGCATGGTCAGGCGCATCGCCCAAGCCAGGGCCTTGCAAGAGAACATCGCAGAAAATGAGACGGCCCTGGCCCATGCACACAAGGACCTGGAAAAAGTCCAGGAAAAGAGAGAGTTGTTTTGGAAGCAAGCAGGTCTGGCCTTTGGCGATGAGCGTACGCTCTCTGACCTTGTCTCAGACCTGGAAGCATACCAGGACTTGAAGCTCTCCTTGAAGTATACGCACACCCTCTTTGATGAGAAGTGCCTGGATGCTCCTGAGGCATATGCCATGATGCGCACCCACACCCTTGAAGACCTGAGCTCCCTTTTGGAGAAAGTCATCAAGGACCAGGGTGCACTTGAACACAAGTGGGAAGAGCTTGGGAAGATGCGATCGGTCTTTGAAGCATTGAAGAGCGGATCGGACCTCTCTAGTGCGCTTCTAAAGAAGGACCTTGCCCTGGAGGAGCTTGAGGCGTATCGCCAGGAGCAGGTTACTGCAATGCTGGTTGCATCCCTTGCTTCCGAACTCAAGGAGGAGAGCAAGAGCCTCTACCAACCGCAGGTGCTCAAGCATGCCAGCTCATGGCTGGAGAGCATCACCGACAACAGGTACACCCTCTCAGCAGGGGATGGGGGGTTCTTTGCAACTGATACCACCTTTGCAAGGAACTACGCCTTGGATGAGCTTTCCAGCGGAACGCGCATCCATTTACTGTTCTCCATCAGGATGGCATTCATAGCCATGCAGGAGGAGACCAGCGCCGTCGCCCTGCCCATCTTTATGGATGAGCTGCTTGCCAACAGTGATGACCGGAGGACCCTTGCCATAGTGAAGGCGATAGGGGCCATAGCAAGCGAGCGTCAGGTCTTCTATGTCACAGCCCAGCGCGATGAGGTGGAAAAGCTGATGACCATCGGCTCCTCCTTTGTCAAGGTAATCGCCCTTGAGGACTTGAGCAGAGATTTCAGGGTGTCCAAGACCCCCTTGAAACCCTACATCTATGAAAAGAAAAGCATCATCGAGCCTATTGAGGATTATCAGATGTACGGTAAGCTCCTCTGCGTTGCAGGAGCCTCGTTGTGGGAGAGCATTGCATCGCTGCACTCCTGGCACCTCTGCCTCGATAGCGCCGAGCTGTATGGCTACCTGAAACAGGGCTTGAGGCGGGTCGGACAGCTTGCCCAGGCCCTGGGGCCGGACCATGCCCTCAGTTTCCGCCTGAAGATGCTTGCCTCGGCACAGAGCCTTGCCCAGGAGGGGAGGTGCAGGATCCTTGATGCCTCGCACTTGGAGGAGGCACCACCTTCGCTCAATCGGGGGAACAACTACTGGACGCAGATGCTCGAGCGAGTCGGGGAGGCCTCCCTTACAGGCAATGAAGTGCTCACCCTCATCGCCGACAAGGAGATCAAGAACTTCACAGGGTCCAAGCTTGAGATCTTCACCACCTGGCTGATGGATCAGGGGTATGCCACGGAGAGGAGCCCAAAGGGCGTCCAGGAGATTATTGATACCTTGTTTGTGCTGTATGACAAGTTTGAAACAGACACAGATGATGAGAAGGTCATCCACAGGTGGTTGCTGAGTGTTGTGGGGTAGGTAGGGGTACCAGGAAAGTGTTCTTTTTCCGTTTGGTTTTGTAGGTGTTGTTCTGCGTATATGGGTTGGCACTAATGAGGCAAACCATTCCTTTACATGGGCACCTTTCCCCCGTATAATCGCCTGTATGTACAAATCCACCATACGCGCCTGCTACCTGGGCAACTTTGTCGGGGCCCTGATCTGCAACCTTGCTCCCTTGCTCTACATCACGTTCATGAGTGAGTTCTCCCTCTCCTTCGAGCAGGTGGGAAGGCTTACCCTGCTCAACTTCTTTACCCAGATAGTGGCTGACATTGTCTTCAGCCGTCCTGTGGACAAGTATGGCATACGGCCTTTCATTACCCTCGGGCATGCCCTTGCCTTTATCGGGCTGTTGATGCTCGCCTTCAGCCCCAGGCTCTTTCCTGCCAACCCCTATGTCGGGCTTATGGTGGCAACCGTTGTCTACAGCAGTGGCGGGGGGTTGTTTGAGCTGTTGCTCAGTGCGATCGTGCAGGGTATCCCCAACGACTCCAAGGAGAGGGCGATGAGTTTGCTCCACTCCTTCTACGCCTGGGGCTTCATTGTAGTGATCGTGGGAACCACTCTTATGCTCCACCTGTTCGGACGGGAAAATTGGCCCTTTGTAGTACTTGTCTGGAGCATTATGCCTTTGGTGAATTTCTTCAACTTCATGCGAGTTCCCATAGCACCTCCTGTTGCTGAGGAGCACAGGACCAAGATAAAGACCCTATTCAATTCCAAGTACTTCCTGCTGGTGGTCTTCGGCATAGCTGTCGGAGGGGCGACTGAGGTTTCCATGTCCCAGTGGACCAGCGCTTTTGTGGAGAGCGCCCTGCTTTTGCCCAAGGCGGTGGGGGATCTTGTGGGGCTGTGCATGTTCGCCCTGTTCCTGGGCATAGGGCGCGCCATTTATGGAAAGTATGGCGACAGGCTGCCTGTCTGGAAGGCGATGTTCTACGGCTCGCTCCTATGCATCCTGTGTTATCTGGTCGCGGCGGCTTCCCCCTGGCCCTTGGTCTCCCTGTTTGCCTGCACCCTCACAGGGTTGGGCAGCAGCCTGCTATGGCCGGGTTCGGTGGTGATAGGGGCAAAGCACTTCCCCCTTGCCGGGGCATCGCTGTTTGCCATGTTGGCGGCAGCAGGCGATGGGGGAGCCTCAGTCGGGCCCTGGCTCATCGGCCTCACTGCAGACATCAACCCCACACTGGTGAAGATCCTGCCTTGGATGCGTAGCCTAGGGGAGGGGGAGACAGCCCTCAGAAGCGGGATGCTCATAGGGGTGATCTTCCCGACGTTGATGGCGCTGACCTTGTTAGTGTTGAAGGCCGAGGATGCCCGTCAGAAAATGAGGGGAACAGAGCGTGTGCAACACCAAACGGAATCGGTGTCTAGGGACTCTTCTTTGAGATGAGGGCAAGCAGGTTGTCGGTGGAGCGTAGCCTCCGGCTGATATCCCTGGCAAGGTTCAGGATAAGCATGGTGTAGGTTTTGAGGTGTGTGCTTGAAAGCTTGTAGAGGTCCTTGTTGGAGAGCGTGATGATCGTGGCATCGGTAAGGCAGATCGCCGAGGCGGCACAGCTTTGGATGTCGATGAGCTCCATCTCCCCAAATGAGTCCCCTGCATGCAAGGTGGTGATGACCCTCTCCTGGTCCTCCGCCTCAAGGGGGTGCTTCTGGATGGATACATCCCCCTTGACTATAAAGTAGACAGTGTTGTTGGGCTCGCCCTGCTTGAGGATGCACGTTCCCTTTGGATAGGTCTTCTCATCCAGATAGTCGTGGATAAGGTAGAGCTCCTCGTCGGTGAGGCCTCCGAACATGCTGTGCTTGCAGAGAAAAGCATTGTCTATGGTACATTCGCTCATAGGTAAGTCTACCGCGGAGCAGAGCAGAAAGCAAGAATCACAGGGGCACAAGGGAAAAAGCAATCGAAAAATAATACGTAGCTATACCAACTGCATGTGTCTGTTAGCCATATGAAGATCAGATCTGGTAGGTATTGTTTGTTGCAAACTGGATATTGCCAGACAGGAAAATCAGCAGAGTATGCTCGCAGTGTACAAAACATTGTACAATATGTCAGATGTGTACGAGGCCTATCGTTTTTCTCTATGCGAAGTGAAAGTATCACTGTATAGTTAAGCTATGGGTGTGATTTGGAGGTCTTTTTGCCACTACTCTACTCTGTGCAGAATTCTTGCATAGCCATAATCCTCATCCTAGTCATTCTCAACTATGTGCTGGGGCAAAAGGGAAGACGACAAGCCCAGGATTCCTTGTTTGTCAGCCTTATTGTAACTTCCTTGGTTTTACTGATCTTGGAAATGCTCATTTCTGTATTCTCAGGGCGATATTTCTCTGGATCCCGAACGTTTCTTATGGCACTAATCCTAGGCTTCTATCTGCTTATCCCTCTTCCTGGTGCACTGTATTTCCTCTACATCGACCAAATGCACAACCATTGGCAAAAAACTCCTCGTCGGATGGGGCGAAGCACCTTTATCCCTATCCTGGTCAATGCTGTATGTGTCCTGATCAATCTGTCCAATGGGATGATGTTTGCCATTGATGCAACAAATACCTATCATCGCGGACCCTATTATTTTATCGCCGGAATATGTTCCCTCGTGTATGTGCTGGGGGCTCAAACGCACCTGGTGTTGCAACGAGGCGTCATAAAGAAGGAAAATATCGCTTCGATACTTGCCTTCCCTTACCCTGTGCTCATTGGAGCAGGCTTGCAAATGTACCTACCGGGGATACAGATATTTGGTATTTCCTTGGCTTTGACCATCCTGTTGTCATTCCTACAAATCCAGAACATACATGCGAACAAGGATTATCTGACATCACTATACAACAGGAGCCTAGGGCAGCAGTATCTGCAGTATCTGTACCAACATAAGCGAAAGGGCAGGCTTATCTGCGGAATCCTTATGGACATTGACGGCTTCAAGGCTATCAACGATACCTATGGGCATGACCTGGGTGATAGTGCCTTGCGCCTGCTGGCAAACGTTATGCGTGAGAGCTTTGGCAGAGAATGGCTCATCTGCCGGTACGGTGGTGATGAGTTCTTCCTGTTCAGGAAGATGGATGATCCTGATCTTCTGGAGGATGCGATAGTCAGGTTCAAGAAAAAACTCGACCAATTCAACACTTCAGGAAAGCTCCCTTTTGTACTCAGTGTCAGTATGGGACGCGGTCTTGATGAGCCGGGGTCGGGTTGTGATGTCGCCTGTTTCTTGAAGCTCCTCGATGAGCATATGTACCTGCTGAAGAAAGTTCATTACCAGGACGTAGGCAAAAGTTCCGAGACAAGTGACCATTCTTGACATAGCCTATACATGCACATGGTACTAAATTAGTGCACATTACAGCAATTTCTCTCTATTTTGCAGAGAACCTCCTATTGCAAACCGGGCCGTCTCTTTTATACTGAGCTAAAGTGTATCAGAGGAGGATGTAGCAATGCCCTTACTCTACTATATGCAGAACTCTCTTGTCTCCATCCTGTTGCTGGTCATCATCCTCACCTATGTATTGGGGCAGGGAGGGAAGCGGCAGGCCCAGGACTCCCTGTTTGTGGCCTTGCTGGTGTGCGCTCTCTTTATGGTCATCCTTGAACTCTCCATTGACCTCTTGACAGGTAGGGCTTTCTGCCTCTCTCGTCAGATACTCCTTTTTTCCTCATTCCTTCTCTATATGGGCAATCCTCTGCTCAGTGCACTCTACCTGCTCTACCTTGACCAGCTTCGAAGAAGGTGGGAAAGGATCCCCTTGGGCATAGGCATCATCGCCTTTGTTCCCTTTTTGGCAGCTGGGATGCTCTGTCTGGCCAGCCTGTTCAACGGCATAATCTTTACCGTCGATGCGAACAGTATCTACCATCGGGGTCCGCTTTTCTTTGTGATAACCATCATTGCCTATGGAGGCTTTGCCACGGGCCTGGCATATCTGCTCTGGTTCAGAAACAGCTTCAAGGATAGGGATTTTTCAGCATTCCTGTTTATCCCTCTGCCCCTGATCGCAGGATCACTGCTGCAACTGCTGTTCTACGGTGTAGAGGTAGCTGGCATTGGTCTGACGCTGACGCTGTTGGTAATCTTTTTGCAGACGCAGAACTTGCATGCCAACAAGGATTACCTGACCCGCCTCTATAACCGCAGCCTAGGGGAGCAGTACCTGGTCTACCTGTTCAGCCATCAGAAGAAGAGCGGCTCCATAGGTGGCATCCTGATGGACATCAATGGGTTCAAGCAAATCAATGACACCTATGGCCACGACCATGGGGACAAGACGTTGCGCCTTGTCTCCCAGTTGCTAATCGAAAGCTTTGGAAGTGCCTGGTTAATCAGCCGCTACGGAGGCGATGAGTTCCTTCTTGTCAAAGAGGGGCTCACCCAAGTGGAGCTTGAGAAGGACCTGGTCTTCTTTCATGAGCAGCTTGAACTCTTCAATGCGAAAAACACTCTTCCCACCCCCTTGAGCATCAGCGTGGGAGCCGCTTTGTCAGAGGGGTGCGCCCCCGATGAGGCGCCCCTCTTCATCAAGACCCTTGATAGCCTGATGTATGAGGCAAAACGCTCCTATCATGCCAAACAGCGCAAGGACCAGAGCTTGAAGAGGGAATAGTTTAAGCAATTTCAACGATATATCTACCAATGGTACAAGTATTTGCTTAATTTTCTCTATTCTTGATGAAACCCTTTCTCAATCCAAGTGTTCCTCCTATACTGAGCTCGAGCTGCAATGAGGAGGATGCCTTGCCCATACTCTACTATGTCCAGAACTCATTTGTTGGTCTCTTTTTGATCTCTATCCTGCTGTTCTATGTCATAGGGCAGGGTGGGAGGCGCCAAGCTCAGGACTCTCTCTATGTTGCCCTGTTGCTCTCAACCTTTGCCATCATACTCTTTGAACTTGCGGTGGACCTCCTCTCAGGTCGGGTGTTCTATGGCTCGAGGACCCTGCTCACCGTCGTCACCACCATTTTCTATATGCTCAATCCCATACCGGGGGCCCTGTACCTGCTCTATCTAGACCAGCTGCGCAGGCGTTGGGTCAAGATTCCCCGCGGCATTGGCCTTGCTGTGCTCACCCCTGTTGTCGGCTCCTTCATCCTGGTCGTGATAAGCCTGTTCAACGGCATCATCTTCACCATCGACAGCAACAACGTCTATATGCGCGGGCCGTGGTTCTTTCTCATCATCCTTTTCAGCATCATCTGTATGGTCCTGGGCTTTGTATACTTGTTCATCTACCGCGATAGTTTCCGAAAAAGGGACTTCTCCCTGTTCATATTCTTCCCCCTTCCCATCCTGGTCGGCTCTATACTGCAGATCAAGTTCTATGGGATGGAGATAGCGGGAACAAGCCTGGCCATCACGCTGCTGATAGTCTATCTGCACATGCAGAACTCCCAGGCGAACAAGGACTACCTTACCAAGCTGTATAACCGCAGCCTCGGTGAGCAGTACCTGCAAAACCTGATAAACCACCAGAAGAAGACCCAAGCCATTGGGGGCATCCTTATGGATATCAACCGGTTCAAACAGGTTAACGATACTTATGGGCACGACCTTGGCGACAAGACACTGCGCCAGTTCTCCCACCTGCTGCTCGATAGCTTTGGCTCTTCCTGGATCATCGCCCGCTATGGTGGGGATGAGTTCCTCCTGTTCAAAGAGGGTATTACAGGGCAGGAGCTACAGGGTGACCTTGATCATTTCACCAAGCAGTTGGATCGCTTCAATGCTCGGGCCTCCCTGCCGTTCTCCCTCTCTGTCAGCATTGGCTGCTCCTTGTATAGCGCAACGGGCGCCACCGATGCCCCTTCCTTCATCAAGGCCCTTGATGTGCGCATTTATGAGCACAAACGCGCTTGTCATGCTCAGGAAATAGAGAATCCCACCCAGTAAACCAGCTTGGTCATACTCAAGAGTAGCATCCCCTGCTTCTAGGCAGAAACCCCAAAGCCATCCTTATCCTATCAAAACAGTTTTGACACTCTGCCCATTATTTTCTACAAGCTGGAACAAATGGGTAAAAAGTACTATATTACTAAGAGAAGCACCGTTTTCGCCCTTGTGCCAAGACAAACGATCAGAACTACCCCAGGACGGTCGGCTTCTATCCCTTTGGAGTAACACGTATCATGCATAAACACAATCTGCCGCTTTTGTTGGTCTTTCTCCTCTGCCTGCTGGGCTTTCCTGCCCTGCATGCCCAAACCCTTACCCTGGATGAGGCCATCACCCTTGCCTACAGCAACAACCTCTCCCTACAGTCTAACATGGTCGACCTCAAGGGTGCCAAGCGAGATGCCGATACGGCTTGGAATATCTTCCTGCCTAAGGTGAGTTCCACTCTGACGATCGGTGGCAGTACAGGGCCTTTCATAAGCTCTTCGGACATACAGACAAGAACTAGCCTTGGCCTTTCTGTAAGTCTTATGTTGAACCCCTCAATGAAGGAACAGATGGAAGCTGCCAATTTGGCATACAGCATCCAAAGCGTCACCCTTGCCCAAGGGCGGGCTACGCTCAAAAGGGATGTCACCAAGTCCTTCTACTACCTGCTCATGGAAATGGAAAACCTCGAGTTGCAACAGGCCAACATAGATCTGGCTACGAAACAATACCAAGAGGTCCGCACCAAATATGAGAGGGCCTTTGCCTCTGAGTTGGAGCTGCTTTCTGCCCAACTCTCCTATGAAGCGCTCAAACCTTCCTATACCCAGACCAAGAACAGCTATGATTCAGCCATGCTTTCGTTCAAGATGCTGCTCGGTCTCGACCTTGATGAGGAGCTCACCTTGGAAGGGGAGGTCCCTTCGCAAGGCTTTGCCTTGGACGTGCAGCTTCTCAATGCCTTCCTTGCTCAGAACTATAACCTCTCCTTGTTGGACCTCAACCTGGCAGCGCTACAGAACAGCAAGGCCTTACAGAGCAAGGCCGCCCTGATGCCGAGCTTGAGTTTGAACAGCTCGTATGGGGTAACCTATAGTAACCCTGCTATGCCCGTTGCCCCTCCAGCAACCCCGAATAAATGGAGTGATTCCACACAATTCTCCATCACTGTCGCCATCCCCCTCGATGGCCATATAGCAGGCTCTCAAACCCAAGTCTCCCTTGCAAAGATGCAGGATGCCATCGACAAGCTGCTGCTTACTCGGTTGCAGACAAGCAGGCAGTTGGAGCAGGCCCTTATAACACGCCTCAACAACATAGCCGCCATTACCGAGCAATTTGAGGTTGCACAGGCTAACCTTAGCCTTACAGAGAAGGTCTTTGGCATGACTATGGCCCAGTATTATTCTGGGTATACTGGGTATCTGGAGGTAGAGAAGATCCAAGGGGACCTTTTGAAAGCCCAACAGAATATGCTTGGTCTGCACTACCAATATGTAAGCGCTCTGGTCGACCTTATGTACGACCTGAATATCGATACGAATATACTTGCGAAGGAGCTGTAACAGCCATGGGTGAACATACAACCAATAAGAAAAGGATCGGCCTTGTCGTCCTGCTCATCATCATAGTGGTCGCAGTGGCCATCATTATCCTCAATCCTTTTGCCAATATAGGGAAGGTGAAGCCTGATACTTCACAAGATGCCCTGGCCGAGGAGAAAGTGGCCATAGCAGTCAATGCTTCCCCTGTGGTCTTCTCTACGTTGCAAAACTACATTCGAGGCAATGGCAATGTGGTCGACCCCAAGGCCCTCGATGTCTATCCTGAAGTGATGGGCATCCTTACCCACCTTGACGCCAAGGTCGGGGACAAGGTGGAGAAGGAGAAGCTGTTGGCCAGGATCGACCCCTCAAGGGCAGGGGTTGTCTATAAGGAGAGCGAGGTCAAGGCCCCGGTTGCCGGGACCATCCTCGCTGTGAACTTTGCCAAAGGAGCCTCCGTATCCGCCCAGGGCCCCCTCTTTCGTATAGGGATGCTAGAGGCTCTGGAAGTGGAGATGGACTTAGCCGAGCGGTATGTGGGGAGCGTCAAGGTGGGCACCAAGGCTATGGCTAGCTTCAAGGCGTATCCTGGTCGTGAGTTCGCAGGTGAGGTTACCCGCCTCAGCCCGGTGCTGAATCCGACAAGCAGGACCCTTGAGATAGGGCTCAGCCTGGAGGACCCCGACCACCTGATAAAGAGCGGGATGTTCCCCACCGTCACCATCCTCACCGACAGGCTCTCTGATGTGCTTGTCATCCAACGCTCGAGCGTGCTGTATGAGGGTAACCAAGCCTATGTCTATGCTGTCGGCAAGGGTAATCTTGCCCAGAAAGAGTATATACAGCTTGGCCTTGTTGTCGATGACAAGGCACAGGTGCTTTCAGGCCTTTCCAAAGATCAGATGATCATCACCCAGGGCCAGACACTCCTTACCGACGGAACCAGTGTCCGGATAGTGGAGTAGAGGCAAAGCATATGAGTGTAACAGATACTGTAGTACGAAGACCCACCACCATAATCGTCCTCTATACCTTGCTGACGGTCTTGGCCATTGTGGTCTTTCCAAACCTTGCTGTGGAGTTGTTTCCCGAGATGGACCTGCCGATGGTGGTCATATACTCCTCCTACACAGGGGCGAGCCCTGAGACGATGGAAGAGCGCGTGACCAAGAACCTTGAATCGGCTGTCTCCAATGTCGGGGGCATCCAATCGATACAATCGACCTCCTCTGAGGGGTTCAGCATGGTGATGCTCCAATTCAAATATGGTACTGACCTGGACAAGGCGAGCCAGTCCATCAACGACAACCTCAATCTTTATGCGGATTTCTTTCCCTCCGATGCGAGTAGCCCGACCATATTCAAGATCAACACCAACATGATGCCCATCATGAACATCGCTATCATCGGGTCTGACGGACAGGATGCGAACGAGCTCAGGCAAATAGCTAAGGAGAAAATCCAGGCGAAGCTTGAAAGGGTCGCTGGTGTCTCCTCACTGACGATCAACGGCGGACAGGATTCCTATATCCAGGTGGCAGTGGACCAGAACAGGCTTGAAGCATATTCGGTGACCCTCAGCCAGGTTGCAAGGGCCCTTGCTCCGCAGAACTACCAGATAGGATCGGGCTCCATCACCGAAGGGGGGGTCTCCTACCTGTTGCGCACCGATGCGCAGTTCACCTCCCTCTCCGACATTGAGGATGTGCTGGTAACTTCATTTCCCAAATACACGGCAACAGGGGTTGTAAGCTCCACTGTGCCAGTAAAGCT
This sequence comes from uncultured Sphaerochaeta sp., assembly GCA_964527665.1. Lineage (GTDB taxonomy): Bacteria > Spirochaetota > Spirochaetia > Sphaerochaetales > Sphaerochaetaceae > Sphaerochaeta. The sequence goes on along the minus strand of CAZGOK010000003.1, from coordinate 10,748 downwards.
CAAGGATATCGCCGATATCTCCTATGCCTACAAGGACGCCTCATCCAAGGTGTATATCAATGGGGAAAGCGGAGTCTATCTCTCTGTCTCCAAGGAGTCCGATGCCAATAGCGTGCAGGTTGCAAAGGAAATCTACAAGGTCATCGATGAACTGAACAGCGAACTGCCTAACGGGGTAAGTCTGTATGTGACCATCGACACCACTCAGATGATTGAATCGACCATCAATACAGTCTACAAGTCCCTGGCATACGGGGTGCTGTTGGTCATGGTGGTCCTGTTCATCTTCCTGCGCAGCATCAAGTCGACGTTCATTATTGGTCTTGCCATCCCCGTCTCCATGCTGGTGACCATCCTGGTGATGTTCTTCATGGGATATTCGCTCAACCTGATGACCCTCTCGGGTCTGATCTTGGGCCTTGGCATGACGGTTGACTCCTCCATTGTCGTGCTTGAGAACATCTTCCGCTACCGCGAAAGAGGTTCCAAGCTGCAGACAGCAGCTCTTTTGGGTACCAAGGAGATGATCGTTGCAATCTCAGCCTCTACACTGACAACAGTGTGTGTCTTCATCCCCATTGTGCTGCTGCGCAGCAACCTGGAGATGCTCGGTGAGATGCTCACCCCAATGGCTGCGACCATCATCATATCCCTGGTTGCATCCTTGGTGGTCTCCATCACCCTCATACCGGTGCTTACCTCATCGTATGTGAAGGTCTACACCCGCAAACAGAAGCCCCTGAGAATACCTTTTCTCAGAATGGTTGATAACAAGATGGAAGCCGCTTTCGATTCACTTGACAGGGGCTACAAGCGAGTGCTGGCTGTCCTTATCGACTACAAGTGGCTCTCCTTGCTGCTGGTCGTCCTGATCATGGTGATAACGGTGCAAGCGTTCACAGCGATGCATACCACCCTTTATCCTGCAATGGCGGAGAGTTCAGTCTCCCTGACGGTGACCCTTCCTGAAGGGTCGACCCTTGAGTCTACCGAGGGCATTCTCAGGGATATCGAGAAGAAGGCAAAACAGGATATCCAAGGGTACAAGGATATCATAGTGACGGTAGGAGGGGGTGGCCTCTTTGGTGGGGGAGGAGGAAACAGCGGCACGCTGCAAATCTCCCTTCCTGAAGGGGACCAGCAGCTTGATGGTATGTTTGTGGTCCAGGAGAAGCTGCGAGCCTATTTTGACGACTATCCTGCAGCATCGTTTGCCTTTTCCACTATCTCCATGGGCTTGGGAAATGCCAACCCCGTTGATGTCGTTGTCAAAAGCGACAACCTCGACCTAGCTTTTTCCACTGCCGAAGCCATTGCCGACCTCATTGCACAGAACCTTCCAGGGGTGACAGAGCCCAGGACAAACTTCAGTAAGGGCCTTCCCCAGCTTGAGATTGAGATCGACCGCGAACGGGCTTACGCATACGGTCTTACCATGCAGGGCATAGCCAGTGAGATAAGCAACAGCTTCAACGGCATTACCGCTACCCAGCTGAAGACCAACGGCACTGATACCAACGTGATGGTAATGCTTTCCAAGGAGGACCGCACCAGTGAGGCGGACCTTGACAGGATCTTTGTCCAGAACGCCTTCGGACAGAAGATATCCCTTGCCAACCTGGCAACGGTTAAACGCTCGACAGGGCCTGTCTCCATCAACAGGGAAGATGAAATCCGGGCGGTGCACGTGGTGGGGGGCCTTGCCGATGGGTACGCCTCCTCTGCAGTCGAGAAGGAGATAAAGGCCCTCATCGATGAGAACATGGTCCTCAGCGATGATGTCTACATCGAGTTTGGTGGTGACTTTGCCGATATGAGTGCGATGTTCCGCCATGTGACCATCATCATGCTGTTGGCCATCGTGCTGGTATTCGGGGTCATGGCCAGTCTGTTCGAGTCCTTCAAGAACCCCTTCATAATCCTCTTGTCCATCCCCTTGATGGCAGTCGGGGTTGTTGGCATCTACCTGATAACAGGAGAGACCTTCAGCCTCATTTCAGCGATCGGAGTTGTGGTGCTAGCCGGTATTGTGGTAAACAACGGCATTGTCCTGATCGACTACATCAACCTGTTGCGCAAGCGTGGTCTGGACTTGAGAAGTGCATGTATCGAAGCTGGAGGCAACCGCCTCAAGCCCATCCTGATGACCAGCCTCACCACCATCTTCGGCATGATCCCCTTGGCCTTCTTCGGAGGCGTTGGAGCTGAGCAGATCCAGCCATTGGGCCAGACCATTGTAGGGGGCATGGCCATCAGCACACTGATGACCATCTTCTTTACTCCGGTGCTCTATGCCCTGTTCAACAAGGACAAGCACAAGCGTGATGTGGAGAGCATCGAATCATTTGTCGAAGGAGAACAAGCATGAAAAGGGTAGAGATAATCGCAGCCCAAGCCATCCAGGATGACCTTCTGGATGCGCTTGCCCACTATGAGGTTCCCATGAAGTACACCATCATCCCCACAGTCCACGGCAGGGGAAGCACCAACCCCAAGCTAGGCGATGATGTGTGGCCAGAGGAGAACTTCATCCTGCTCATCTACTGTGAGGAGGAGATGCTCTCTAGGATAGAGAAGGCCATAGCCCTGGTTGAGAAGAAGTATGACCATGAGGGGATAGGGTATTTTGTGCTGTAAGAGAAAAGAATAAACAAGAATAAAGCGCTAGTACAACAAACAAGATGCAGGAGGAGTATTCCCCCTGCATCTTGTTTGAGTTCCCATCACTTTAGGGTTTCTTCTTGTTCCGCTTCTTGAAGTCCTCGTCGATCCCATCCTTCCAGTTGTCGGGGATGGCACAGCTACACCGTACCTGGCTCATGGCACCGTTCAGTGCATCAAAGTTAACACCCACTCCTTGGGCATCAGCATGGTAAGTAGCTGTCTTTCCCCTGCTGATACCAATGTTTTCCGCAGCTGCAAATGCATCAATATTGGCCCCTAGGAAGAGGAATTCCCAACCCTCGCTCTCTTTGCAGAACTTGATGCGCTTGCGGATCCTCTGGAGCGAGTAATCTTTGCTTGCATTCTCCTCTCCGTCTGTGATGATGACAACCAGAACTGAGGGATACGACTCCTTGGGAATACCGATCAGGTTTTCCAAAAGGGAGTCAATCGTCCTGCCTACAGCATCAAGCAGGGCTGTCGTCCCTTCAGGTTCATACTCTTTGTTCGTGAGAGGCTGTACCTCCTTGAGGGGAAGCCTCTCATGCAATAGGGTGTAGCGGTGGTCGAAGAGGACCGTGGTCACCCTTGCCACACCCTCTTCAGCCTTTTGTTTCTTCACCAGTGAATTGAAGCCCCCGATGGTATCCGACTCAAGACCTGTCATGGAACCACTCTTATCAAGGATGAATACCAGTTCACTCTCTTTGTTTGCCATATCGTCCTCCTGCACCTATAGCATAGGGGCAGGAGGGGGGAGTGTGGTCACCTCTGAGGCGACAAAATCATGAGCCTAGAAGCGGTTGCTTGTAGGCGAACAAGGTCTCGTTTATCGTATGGATGTCGTAGAGCCTGTTCTCTATGTAATACTCGATGATGATATCAGAGAGATAGCTGTGACTCAGGCAGAAGCCGGCACTTTCGAGAAGGTCGCTTGTCTGGCTTCTATTGAGCTGCAGTGACAGGGCAAAGGCGATGACCGTCCTCTTGTTAGGCTGGTAGGAGTCATTGCTTCGTATCTTGGAAAAGTGTTTGCGGTCGATGTTCGCCCCCTTGTAAACCTCTACCTCATCAAGGCCCTTCTCCCTGATCAAATGCATCAGGCTCTGGGAAAAGGAGTGTTCGACCTCGGTGATGATATTCTCAAGCGGGTAGGACGTGGCCGATACGCACTCACTTCGCATGATCATGGCATTAAGGTGAGGCCCCTCTTCGATGAGATTCCTTTTCACGTACTGTGCAAGCACAGTATTGCTTCGCTCGTCCTCCTTGAAGAATGTCTCCTCATAGAGGGCCAGGTATACAGTAAGGTCATGATCCTCAAGGAAGGTGAGGATCGTAGAGACAGCCACTTGATATGCCCGATCTTTTGGATAGCCATAGATACCTGCTGATATAAGGGGGAATGCGATGGAGTGCAACCCCTTCTTCAGTGCCAGTACAAGGGCATTCTGATAACAGGAGGCGAGCAGCTGCTCTTCCCCCTCCTTGCCTCCGGACCAGACGGGCCCAACAGCGTGGATGATAAACCTGCTTTTCAGCTTGAAGGCGGGGGTTATGGCGACCTCACCAGTCTGTATGGGAGCAAGGCCATCACATGCGTTTTGCAGTTCATCCGATCCTGCCTTGGCGAATATGGCGCCACAGACACCTCCGCCTCGCTTCAAGTCCCTGTTTGCCGCATTGACGATGGCATCGACGTGTAGGGAGGTTATATCCCCTTGGTAGAGCAAAAATGGCATGGTTGCTTCTCCTTCCTGCATATTCTATCACAGAAAACTGCAAGGTCTGGATTAAGGGCTGAAATATCGGTATGGTAGCCAGAGAAAGAGGGAATTTTCAGATGAACAAGTTTATGCTCAGGTTGCTCCGGCTATTTTTCGGATTGTTTCTCTATGCAGTGGGAATCGTGCTCACCATGAAGGCCAACATAGGCTACGCCTCCTGGGAGGTCTTCCATGCAGGGCTCTCCTCAGTGTTCGGCATCCAGATAGGAACCATCTCCATCCTTGTGGGATTGGTACTCTGCCTTGTTTCCCTCTTGGCAGGTGAAAAGCTTGGATTGGGTACCTTGTGCAACATGGTATTCATCGGCCTGTTCATGAACCTCCTGCTTGGATTGGATATCTTTCCCAAGCTCACGAACTTCTACTTTGGTTTGATTCAGATGGTGGCAGGCCTTTTTGTCATTGCCATTGCAACTGTCTACTACATCTCCTCAGGCTTTGGGGCCGGACCCCGTGACAGCCTGATGGTGGTGCTGACCCGCAAGACCAAGCTCTCGGTAGGAACCTGCCGAAGTGGTCTTGAGATCATTGTGGTCGTCATAGGCGCCCTCTTGGGAGGATCCTTTGGCATAGGCACCATCCTGGCGGCGGTCATCATCGGCTTTTGCGTGCAGCTGACCTTCAAGCTGTTCCGTTTCGACCCCACCACAGTCGTGCATGAAAACTTTTTCGATACCTTCAGGAACCTCTCCAAGGTCAGGACGGCAGAACAGCCTCCTAAGCTCTAGAAGGCTGTTCTTTCTCAGTTTGATAGTATGCATTCATGTGAAGAAAGAATATTAGCCGCATACTGGGTTCACTGTTTTCTGAACATCCAAGCTGTGCTGGGTTTCCCCACAGAGCATGGATGTTCAGCTAATGGCCAAGCATCAACGACCAAACCTTAACAAACAAGCACCAACGATCGGGCAACATGGCTTGTTACTCTGATTCGCTCTCCCTGCCCAAATGCTCGATCAAGAGCAACAGCTCATCAAGCTTGTGGTGGTCCAAGAGGGGATTGAGCAGGGTAAACTTGAGGAAGGTCTTCTCTTCATAGACAGTCTGGCCTATGACCACACCCTTCTTATGTAACAACAGGCGGCGTACCTTCTTGTTGACTTCGTCACTGCTGTGCAGCCTGAACACCACCGAACTTATCTCAGGCTCTACTGCAACCTCAAACGAGGGGTTGCTCTGTAGCCTTTCATACAAGTACGTCGCATTTTCAATACAGGTGTCAATGATCGCGCCATACTCATCCCTTCCCCGGGAGAGGAAGGCCATCCAGACCTTCAAGGCGTCAAAGCGCCTGGTGGTCTGCATGGACTTGCCCACCAGGTTGGTGTAGCCGTCCTGTTCATCCTCTTCGCGGTTGAGGTAGTCGGCATGGAGGGAAAAAGCCTCCAGGCTCTTTCCATCCTTTACCAGGAAGGCCCCGCAGCTGATGGGCAGGAGGAACATCTTGTGGAAGTCCACTGTAATGGAGTCGCACACTTCTATGGGGCCCAGGCGGTGGGAGTACTGCTTTGATAGCTGTACCCCACTGCCATAGGCGGCATCGGCATGCAGCCAAAGGTTATGGATTTTACAGATGGCACTCAACTCCGTCACCGGGTCAATGCTGCCATAGTCGGTGGTACCCAAGGTGGCGACTACGCAAAAGGGGATGAGACCCGCCTCCTTGTCCAGGAGGATGAGGTCCTCCAAGGCTTGGCTATCCATCCTGCACAGCTTGTCGGTGGGAACCTTGCGTACCGCATCGTAGCCGAGGCCCAAGAGGTGTGCGCTCTTCTCCATAGAGAAGTGCGACACCTCGGAGGTGTAGATGCGCAGCTTGGCATAGGAGGGGGGAAGGCCTAGTTTCTTGACATCATGCTTGAGAGCCGTGGTACAGAACCAGTCGCGGGCCAGCATCAGGGCACTGAGGTTGGACTGGCTTCCACCGGAGGTGAAGATGCCGTCACTATCCCTATCATAGCCATACAGTTCGCACAGCGCCCTTGTCACCTGCAGCTCGATCTCGGTGGCGATGGGAGCCTGGTCCCAGGAGTCCATCGACTGGTTGAAGGTGGCCAGGATCAGCTCACTTGCGATGCTTTCCAGAAGCGGGGGGCTGTGCAGGTGTGCCAGATAGTCCGTTGAGGAGGTCCTCAAAAAGTTGGGAAGGATGGCCCTTTCAACCTCCTTGAGGACTTGGGCAAACCCAAGGCCTTGGGGGGGAAGCAGGGTGGGGCGCCCGATGAGCTGCTGCAGCTGTTGGGGAGTGTTTCCACTATAGGCTGTGCTGTCTGTGATGGAGGCGAGTATCGCCTCCACCGTATCAGATATCATCGTCTTGTAGGCATCCTTGCTGCCCTGGTCGTTGGTGAGGAGGTACAAAGCATCATCTCGCTTAGGATTCATCGCTGTCCACCTTGCGTATGGCATCTTCGAGGGTTTTCAGCATCAGCTCAATTTCCTCATAGGAGACGTTCAAGGCGCACAGGCAGCGCATCACCGAGCCGTACCGTCCGCCCTTCTCCATGATCAGGTGGTGCTCGAAGCACTCCTTCTGGATCTTGGCCGCGATGGTGCCGCTTGGGGGCAGTGAGGAGAGCGAATCCATCTTTCCGTTGGGATCGACAAACTCGATGCCTATCATCAGGCCCTTGGAGCGGATGTCCCCGATGATGGAGTAGGTGCTTTTCATCGTGAGCAGCCGCTCGACGATGAAAGCGCCTTTCTCTGTCACGCTCTTCAGGAACGAAGGGGTGCTGACACGCTCGATCACCACAGTTCCTGCTGCCATGGCAAGCTGGTTGCCACGGAAGGTGCCGGCATGGGCTCCTGTCTCCCACAGGTCCAGGTCCTTGTGGTATATGACCACGCTCATAGGCTGGCTGCCGCCGATAGCCTTGGAAGCGAGGATGACATCAGGGGTTATCCCGGCATGCTCAAAGGCAAAGAACTTTCCCGAACGCCCGATGCCGCACTGGATCTCATCGACTATCATCGGGATGCCCAGCTCCTGGGTAACGCGCCTGACTGTCTGCAGGAACTTGGCAGGGGCGGGGATGACCCCGCCTTCGCCTTGTATGGGCTCGAGGATGACCGCTGCGGGCTTTGTGATGCCGCTCTCAGGGTCCTTGAGGGTCTTTTCAAAGTAAGCGCAGGCTGCATCAATACCAGCTTCCCCCCCTAGGCCGAAGGGACAGCGGTAGGAGTAGGGGTAGGGCATGAAGTGCACGTCCGCCATGAGGCCTTGTATGTGGTTTTTGGCATGGAGGTTGCCGGTAAGGGCCAACGCCCCGTGGCCCATGCCATGGTAGCCGCCACCGAAGGCGATGACCGAAGACCTGCCGGTGGCTGTCTTGCATAGCTTGATGGCTGCGTCGACTGCATCGGTTCCTGATGGACTGCAGAACTGTATCTTCCCGTTTTCCTGGAGTTCCTGGGGAAGCAATGAGAATATGAGTTCGACAAACCTGTCTTTTATGGGGGTGGTAAGGTCCAGCGTATGAAGGGGGGCGCCGCTTTGGATGAGGTCGACCATTGCCTGGTTCACCTCGTCATCGTTGTGCCCGAGGGCCAGCGTGCCTGCTCCACAGAGGAAGTCCAGATAGGTATTCCCTTCAACATCCTCTATCCAGGAGCCTTTGGCCTTCTTGATGGCTATGGGGAATTTCCTCGGATAGCTTCTTGCATTTGATTCTGTCTTGTTCTGACGTTCGAGGTAGGTCTTGTTCTTGTGTAGCTGAAGGTTTTCGTTCATTACCTTGTGCCCTTTCTAGTCCATGGTGAATTTTTTGTACCAAACATGGTGGCGTTTGGCCCTTTAGTATTAAGTTTTCCCAACAGCCGAGGCTCTTGGGATGTGCTGTTGCTCATGGACGAACCGTCTATGCGCGAGAAAAGATATTACCAGCTAACGGGGTCTTTGTACTAGCTGAAAGCCTCTTCAATAGAGAAAAAATAGAAGCCAGCAATCTTTTTTCTTTTCTAAGGGTCGGAAGGGTGGACAATCCCTTTGCAATAGTGTATTAGTTAGCTAGTTCACTAATGTAACGGAGGAGGCGCGTATGGCCAATGAGATAGAGAGCACAAAGTCCGAGCTCAAAGAGGTAGTCGTATCGGACGGGCAGGTGATCAGGATGCAGGACATTGGATTCTCCTACGGGAAGAAGCCCTTGTTCTCCCATTTGAGCTTGCAGATCAAACGAGGGAATATCTACGGATTGCTGGGGAAGAATGGATCGGGCAAGACAACGCTGTTGAAGTTGCTCTGTGGCCAGCTGTTTCCACAGGAGGGGTATACCTCGGTGTTGGGCTTCGACCCCATACTGCGCAAGCCTGAGATGCTCAGCGAGGTCTTCTACCTTCCTGAGGAGTTTCCCCTGCCCAAGATGAAGGCATCTGAGTACCTGAAGATGAACTCAGTCTTCTACCCCCGATTCGACCACCCGATGTTCGTCCAATTCTGCAAGGACTTCGACCTGGACATGAGCCAGAACCTCAACGAGATGTCCTTGGGGCAGAAGAAAAAGCTGTTGCTTGCCTTTGGCCTTGCGTCCAACACCTCATTGCTCATCCTTGACGAACCGACCAACGGCCTGGACATCCCCTCCAAGAGGGAGTTCAGACAGACTGTCGCTTCGGCGATGACCGAGAACAGGACCTTCATCATCTCCACCCACCAGGTCAGGGACATGGAGAACCTGATCGACCCTCTGATAATCCTCCATGAAGGGGCCATCATATTCAACGATGCTGTGGACTCGATCACCGCTAAGTATGTGATGAACCTGACCACCACAAACCCTGCCGACGATGCGGGTGTGGTCTACCAGGAGAAGGTCCTTGGAGGCTGGATGGTCCTCAAGGAGCGTGAAGAGACAGATGAGAGCCAAGGCCAGCCTTTGGACCTTGAGACGCTGTTCAATGTTGTGATTGAGAATCCCACCCTTATGCAAGGAGGTGTGCTATGAATCGATTTGGCCTATTGATAAACCGTGAGCTGCAGACAAGCAAGAGAGACCTTACCATCTATGCGGCAACGCTGTTCCTGGTCCTGTTGGCAAGTGAGACCATGCGCTCCTTTGCCACCCAATATTCACTATCGGGAAGCTCTGCAGCCACCTATGCTTCGCTATTCCCCAATTTCCTGTTCCTAGGGGGCCTGATCATAACAAGCCTCTCCTTTGCTGATGACATGTTCAGCAAGAATGGACAGCAGCAGTGGCTGATGCTTCCGGCAACGGCCTTGGAGAAATTCCTTTCCAAAGGGGTGCTTACAGCCTTCGCCTATCCGCTGGCCCTCATCGTAGTGTTTTTTCTCTCTTCGGTAATCATCGAGCCGATACAGCTGCTCTTCTTTGGTGATGCTGTCACCTTGTTCAACCCCTTCTCCCGTGATATGGGCTCGATCATGGGCTTGTACCTGGTCTGGCATGCGATCTTCCTGTTGGGATCCACTTACTTCCACAAGGGGCACTTCTTCAAGACCATACTGACACTCGGTGTCATTGGCCTTGCCCTTGCCGCCCTGGGCCTGCTGTTTGTGAAGATCATCTTCTCCATCAAGTACGGCTCGTCGCTACGGACGTTTGATGTGGTGTTCTCGTTTGACTCACTGCTGTTCCAACCTGCCACCGGTGTTGTAGGGGCGTTCAGGGTGTTCGGAAAGCTACTCTATTTTGTAGTGCTTCCCCTGTTCTGTTGGGTTACGGCGTTCTTCAGGGTTGAGGAGGTCCAAGCTACAGATGCAGTTTAACAACAGTTCCCCAATATATGTGCAGATAGCCCAGTATATCCATGACCTGGTCATCAGCTCGGCATGGGTGGAGGAGGAGCGCATCCCCTCAGTCCGTGATATGGCGATGCACCTGGAGGTGAACCCCAATACGGTCACCCGGACATACGCGCTGCTGCAGGAAGAGGGTATCCTGGAAAACCAACGGGGTATAGGATACTTTACCGCAAAGGGTGCCAAAGCCCTGGTCCTCAAGAAAAAGCGAGACCATTTCATCAAAAGTGAACTGCCGAACCTTTTCGATTCCATGAGGACCCTGGGCGTCACCCTCGAGGAGATAGAGACCTATTTCCTCCTATTTAAGAAGGAGCAGAACTATCATGAAATCCAATCATAAGAAAAGTAATCGCATGCTTGTCGCTGGGGGGATATTCCTTGTGGTCTATCTCCTGGCAACCATCATCTTCGGCTCATTCATGCTTGAGCAGCATGTTGTGCAGAACCCTAGGAATAGGAATGTCACCTACACCAACGTCACTGTGCGAAACGGCACGTTTCCAGGAACGTTCTTCCTGGACTAGAGCTTG
>CAZGOK010000002.1:0-27648 GCA_964527665.1 uncultured Sphaerochaeta sp. | reverse complement strand
TCCATGCAGGGGATATCGAACGGCGCAAGATGCGCAGCGACTTCGGCATCACGTATGATACCGACGTCTTCAAGATGATTGACGACTTCGCCAAATGGGGCCTGAAGGTGACGCGCGTGGTCATCACGCGCTTTGACGAGGAAAATGGGGCCATCCAGTTCAAGAACCTTCTAGAACAGCGGGGCATCACCGTCTATATCCACCATATGACCCCTGGCTACCCCAACAATGTAGACCTGATCGTCAGCGACGAGGGGTATGGGGCGAATCCATACATACCTACAGAGAGGCCTGTTGTCATCGTCACCGCCCCGGGTCCCGGCTCGGGCAAGCTGGGCACCTGCCTTTCGCAGATGTATCATGACCACAAGGCGGGCAGGAAAAGCGGATACTCGAAGTTCGAGACCTTCCCCATCTGGAACCTGCCCATCGACCACCCCGTCAATATAGCATACGAGAGCGCAACAGCCGACATAGGGGACAAGAACCTCATCGACCATTTCCATGCCAGCGCGTATAACCAGATCACCGTCAACTACTCGCGCGACCTTGAGGCGTATCCGCTGCTCAAGCGCATCGTCAGCAAGATCACCGGAGAGGATTGCATCTACAAAAGTCCCACTGACATGGGGGTGAACCGCTGTGGCTTCGGCATCATCGATGATGAGGTGGTTCGCAAGGCGGGCCAGCAGGAGGTCATCAGGCGCTACTATCGCGCAGCGTGTGAGTATGTGCAGGGCATAGGGACCAAGGAGACTGTCGAGCGCAGCCGCTCCATCATGGCCAGTGCCAAGCTAACCTTCGATGACCGAACCGTCGTCCCTGCTGCGGCAGGGGCTCTCCTTGATGGTATCAGGCGCAGCAAGGGGCTCAATGGCATTGTCTGTGCGGCTGCGATCGAACTTCCCGATGGAAGGATAGTCACCGGGTGCAACTCACCTCTGATGCATGCCTCCTCCGCCCTGATCCTCAATGCGGTGAAGGTCATGGCCGGCATCGACCACGAGGTCGACCTCATCTCACCGGCTATCATGCAGTCTGTGACGGAAATGAAGCGCGATGTGCTCAAGGGCAGGGGGGTGAGCCTCAACCTCGATGAGGTGCTTATCTGCCTGGCCATGAGCTGTGCCATCAGCGATGATGCGAGAAAGGCGGCAGCCGAGCTTCCGCTGCTGCATGGCTGTGAGGTGCACATGACCCATATACCCTCATCCGGGGACTCTTCTGGCTTGAGGAAACTGGTGCTCAATGTCACCAGCGATCCCAAGTTCCCCACCTCAAACCTGTACAATCCAAGCTAGGGGGGCTGTCCTTAACCCAGATACTGGGCTATGAAGGGTAGGACCCCCAGGACAGCAAGAATCCTGAAGGTATGCATCAGCACAATCTTGGGTGTCTCAAGGCCCAGCTCATCACTGATGAGAGCCATCTCTGTAATGCCTCCAGGCGTTGCAGAGAAGATAGCCGTACCCCAGTTGAGCCTGCACACCTTGTACAGCACGAAGGCTGTCAGGAATGCCATGACAAAGAGTTCCACCAGGAGTATCAGGGCAGGAAGCAGCAGTACGCCTCCCCCTGCCAACGTCTGGAACGTCACCTTGCTTCCTATGTAGCACCCTGCACCTATTTGTACCATCGCCCTGAGGGGGGCGGGATAGACAGCCCTGTCAAGGGCAAGGTTGAGAGCCGCTATGGCGAATATCGAGCCAAGGATGGCACCTGCGGGAATATTGAGCATCACAAAGGCGCTCCCTCCTGCGAAGGCTGTGGCCAGTGAGACAAGGTAGCTGAGCAGGGGGGGGCCTTGCTTCTTCTCTGCCTTTGTCTCAAGTTCGATCGTTCGCTGTGCCGGGGCGACCATCAGGCGAATCAGCGGTGGGAAGATGATGATCACCGATATCAGCCTGAAGAGCTGCAATAGCGCCACATGCTCCATGGACGCCCCGAAATCAGCTGCAACCAGGGCAAGGTCCGATACCCCTCCCGGGGCACAGGCAAAGAAAGATGTCATGAAACTCAAGGTGGTGAGATGGCTCATCAGAAAGGCAAAGCCAAGATTGATGAGCAGCAGCATGACAACCAGTATGATCACAGGAAGGGCCATTGTCTTCAGGGTCTTGATGTCGGCTTGGGTGAAGCGCGTCCCGATGACCAGACCTGAGAGTATCTGGATGCCAAGGCGCAGGTCCTTGGGATAGATTGGGATAACCGGGTAGAAGGCGTTGAATACCATTGCAGCTAAGAGCGATCCGATAAGGGCCCCTGCAGGCACGCGCATGCGCTTGAGCAGCATGCCTCCAATCCCTCCACAGAGGTGGAGGAGCACCAGATAGGATATGGTCATCTTTTGGTCACTGAATCGGCTTGGATAAGGGGTAACTCTGTGTTGTTCATGGGTAGGATTTCTGCCTTGTAGGGTTTTGCCTCGATTGTACCATGAATTTTCCTTGGCTTCTACTTTCAAAAATCGGAATGTTTGGTATCAGGTGACCCTAATATTTCTATTTGGCACTAATTTGTGCATATTTCAATGATTCTACTCTGATTTAATGGGTTAGTCGCTCTGAGCGCATGGCTAATCTTGACGTGTGTGCAAAGTACTGGTACCTTTACCATATGAAATTATCTACAAAAGGCCGCTATTCCCTTGAGACCATGGTCTATCTCTCAACCTGTAGGGGAAACTGCAGTATTCGTTCGATAAGCGAGGCTACAGGCATAAGCAGTGGTTATCTTGAACAGCTCATGATTCCCTTGAAGAAGTTCAACCTCGTTGAGTCTGAACGAGGGGTGCAGGGCGGCTATCGCATTGCAAGAAAGGACATCACCTGTGGTGAGGTGCTTTCTGCCAGTGAAGGGATCTTTACTCCGACTCCCTGTGCGGATTGTGAACAGAACGATGCTTGCAAGACCCATCAGATCTGGTTGATGTTGCAAGACACCGTCAGCGAATTTGCTGACCAGGTCCTGATTGAGGACTTGGCTTCCCAGCTGGTTGAGTCTGAAGCTGGAGGTGGAATTTGAAAGTATCAACTCGTGGACGATATGGGCTCAGGTTGCTTGTAGACCTTGCAGAACATGACAGTGACCAGCCGGTAGCCCTTTCACAGGTCGCCGCCCGCCAGGGCTTGAGCGAGAAGTATCTGCAGCAGGTAGCCTTGTTGCTGACCCGCGGCGGGTATCTTGTCTCGGTCAAGGGTGCCGGAGGCGGCTACCTTTTGAGCAGGAAAAGTGAGCTGATCCTCATTTATGATGTCCTGGACCTCCTTGAAGGCAATATTGCTTTTGCAGAGATACCACAAAAAGAAGAAACTGCCATCCAACGATGCATCCGCATCCACTTTTTCCAAAAGCTGGATGAGAAGGTCGCACAGACCTTTGAAGGGGTCACCTTGGCTGATGTGACCAAGGCAGAGTGGTTCGCCTATATAATCTGACAGTTTGCTGGTTGACAGGAAAAGAAATAGTATTTACTTTATAGCCTAGAGTTTTACTATGATTTATAACTAACCCTACTGATCAAGGAGCAGAACATGAAGGCGAACATCTATACAAATATAACAGAGAAAATTGGTAATACCCCCCTGATACGGCTCAATCGCCTCAACGACGGGCACGCGACCATTCTTGCCAAGGTTGAGAGCTTCAACCCGCTCTCCAGTGTAAAGGACCGTATTGCCCTCTCCATGATAGAGGGTGCGGAAAAGGCGGGCCTCCTTACAGAGGGGTCGGTCATAATTGAACCTACCAGTGGAAATACAGGGGTGGGGCTTGCCTACATAGCAGCGGTGAAGGGCTATCGACTCATTATCACCATGCCAGAGAGCATGAGCATCGAGCGACGCAAGCTGCTCTCGGCCCTCGGAGCGGAGCTGGTGCTCACCGAAGGCTCTACAGGTATGCGCGGAGCGATTGCAAAGGCTGAGGAGCTAGCTTTGGAGACACCCAACTCCTTTATCCCCTCCCAGTTTGAAAACAAGGACAACACAAAGGCCCACTATGAGCATACCGGACCGGAAATCTGGGAGGACAGCGGTCATCAGGTGGACATCTTCATAGCAGGGGTCGGCACCGGTGGGACCATCACCGGGGTAGGGCGTTACCTCAAGGAGAAGAATCCCCAAGCCCTTATTGTTGCCGTTGAGCCTGTAACCAGTCCTGTGCTCTCCCTAGGCCATGGTGGCCCGCACAAGATACAGGGCATCGGGGCGGGCTTTGTACCCTCCATCCTCGACACTGGGCTCATCGACGAGATATATACCGTTGAAGATGCAAAGGCTGGCCAAAGGGCGAGACAGGCTGCCACCATGGAGGGCCTGTTGGTGGGCATCTCCAGCGGAGCTGCCTTGGATGCCGCCTTGGCCTACTCGGCAAAGAAGGAGCATGAGGGCAAGACCATTGTGGTGCTGCTCCCTGACTCAGGTGAGCGGTATCTCTCCACCTGGTTGTTCTCTGAGGGCTAATGGATCAGGGATATGCATCAGAGCACAGTGAAACGAACAAAGACGGAAGGCTCAAGCCTTCCGTTTGCTGTATAGGAACATCAGCGCTGCCATCGCTATGACGATGAGGTAGCCGCCTATGCTTGTTGCATCGGGGTACTCGCCGAAGATGAGGATGGAGAGGAGCGAGGCAAAGAGCACCTGGGTGTAGTCGTACACCGATATCTCCTTGGCAGGGGCGTAGGAGTACGCCTTGGTGATGCTGAATTGCCCTCCTGCTGCGCTGATGCCTGCAAGAAGAAGGAACCCCACTTGGTAGCTCTGCATGCTCTGGTGGTCGGCAATGACAAAGGGAACTATCACCAGGGTGGAGAAGAGGGAGAAGAATGCTACGATGACAGGGGCAGGGACCTTTCTGGTTCCCAGGACCCTGACACAGGTATAAGCCGCTCCTGCCCCGATGCCCCCCACAATGCCGATGAGATAGGGGGCCGCCCTTGTGTCACTGAACACAGGCTTGACTACCAGCGAAACTCCCCAGAATGCCCCGAAGACCAGGAGCATCTGCACCAAAGAGATCTTCTCCTTGAGAAAGATACGGCTGAAGATGATGACAAAGAAGGGGGCGAGCTTGTTGAGTATGGTGGCATCGCTGAGGATGAGGTGGTCTACTGCATAGAAGTTGGCGACAAGGCCGATGGTTCCTGCAAGGGAGCGCAGCAGCAGGATGGGAAAATCCTCCCTCCTCCATACAAAGCGGGTCTTTGTCCTCGCCATGATCATCAGGGCTATGACCAGGGCTATGAAGTTGCGGAACAGGGCCTTTTGCATGGTGGGTAGTGGCCCTGCAAGTTTTATGAAGAGCATTACCAGGGCAAAGAAGAACCCGCTTACTACTATATAAAGGACGCCCAGGGGCTTGTTGTGCATAGGGCTCATGCTACCATATATGGCTTGTGGGTGTCATGGTGGACTGGGGAAGGACTGCCCTGATTGGCTGAACTCATCTCTAGGCGGTGATAAGGTAGCACAGGAGCATGGGGTTTATTATGTTTTTCTGCATAGGGAATATTTA
Source organism: uncultured Sphaerochaeta sp. (assembly GCA_964527665.1). GTDB lineage: Bacteria > Spirochaetota > Spirochaetia > Sphaerochaetales > Sphaerochaetaceae > Sphaerochaeta. Next base: position 22,131 of record CAZGOK010000002.1, on the reverse strand, counting down.
ATGTGCAACAGATGCAGGAAATAAGGAATAGTTGTTGTTTTCTCCTTGAAAAAAGGTATAATGTACGATGTTCCTAACGTAGGATTCCTACAAATATTATTCGGGAGAGAAGTATGAAGAAACTATTGATTGCTGTGTTGGTTGTTGCATTGGCATTGAGTGCCTCTGTCTTTGCTGGTGGTGCCAAGGAAACTGGCAAGGCTGCCAAATCAGATTTTACCGTGGGTATCGTAACCGATACTGGTGGAGTTGATGACAGGTCCTTCAACCAGAGCACCTGGGAAGGTTCTGTGAAATATGCCAACGAAGTTGGTGGTGATGCCAAATATCTGCAGTCAATTGCTGATGCTGATTATATCCCAAACCTCTCCACCTTTGCCGATGAAGGCAAGACGCTGATCACAGCTCCTGGCTTCCTGTTTGACAAGGCCATTGCTGAAGTTGCCAAAAACTATCCTGATCAGAAGTTCCTGGTAATTGACGTGGCTGTCCCCGGGTTTGACAACGTCGTCAGTGCAACCTTTGCAGCCCATGAAGGCGGCTATATCGCAGGGCTCGTCGCTGCCATGCAGTCAAAGAAAGAGGGAGCAACCAAGATTGGTCTGGTCCTAGGGATGGATTTCCCCACCATGCAGCTGTTTGAGGCTGGCTATGAGGCTGGTATCCATGCAATTGACCCGAACCTTACCTTGCTGACAGAAATTCCCAACTCTTTCTCAGACACCCAGAAGGGTCAGACCCTCGCTTCCAAACTGTATGATGAGGGTGTGGCGGTAATCTTTGCAGTAGCTGGTGCAACTGGCAACGGCTGTATCAAAGAGGCTAAGGACAGAAAGATCAATGGCCAGAACGTTTGGATCATCGGTGTTGACCGCGACCAGTTCAGCGAAGGCCTCTATGATGGAAAAAATTCCATTATCCTGACTTCAGACCTCAAGAGAGTCGACGTAGCCGCGTATGATGTTGCTAAGATGGCTTACGAAGGGAACTTCCCCGGTGGAGAGGAAATTGTATTTGACCTTGCTGTAAATGGTGTGGGCCTTCCTGAGCAGAACCCCAACCTCACCGAAGATATCCTGGCAACAGTCGCTTCCTATACCGCTAAGATTGTCAACGGGGAAATTGTAGTGCCAACGGTGCCATCACGAGTTAAATAACTAGGTTGGGCTATCCAAATTTGCAATAACATTGTATAGAGAGGGGGGGACTAACTCTCCTCTCTTTATTATTTGGATCAGGTGCTTGTAAAGGAGAAACATATGCTATCAAACAAACAAGAGCTATTTGAGTCGGCTACCGGTATAACCTTAAGCTACCAGCAAAGGATAGCCTCATTGGCCAATGCCGCTATCCGCCTCCATGACCCCAGGGAGCTGCTCAACTACACCGAACAGGACTGGGCCTTTCTAGAGAACGGCATGCTCTGTGACCTGAATGAAGGGTACCTGTTGCACTCTCCCCGTTACGTTGTCCCTGATTACCAGCTGCTGGTGACAAAGGGGTGTGATTTCCTTGACATAGATCCTCCTACGGATCTGGATGAGCTGTTGGACGCCTTGCTGATCATGTATGCACACGTGCCCTCAGTCACTACCTTTCCTGTCTATATTGGGAATCTGGATACCCTGATCGAACCATTCCTTGCCCCCTTGGGCGATGATGTGGCGTATCCCAAGATCAAGCGGTTCCTCAACCATATCGACAAGGTGTTCACCGATGCATTTGTGCATGCTGACATCGGACCCCTGGCGACAAGGGCAGGGTACCTGATCTTGCGTTCTGTTGTCGAGCTTGAAAATCCCGTACCGAACATGACGTTCAACTATGACGAGGATCTCTCTGATGAGAAGTTTGCTCTTGCCTGTGTTGATGCCTGCCTGCGCGTAAGCAAACCCTCCTTCTCCAACATACGGGAGTACAGCAAGGTGGTGGGCACCCATGCCATCGTCAGCTGTTATAACTCCCTGCCCATCGGCGGAGGGGCTTTCGGCCTCTTGCGCTACAGGTTGGGCACCATCGCCAAGGCTGCAAAAAACCTTGATGACATGATCAACAACTTGCTGGTGGAGACTGGCAAATCCATGAACCACATGATGGACGAACGCATCGCCTTTGTTGTGGAGAAATCCAATTTCTTCGAATCGAACTTCCTTGCAAAGGAGGGCTTCATTGCCCGGGACCAGTTCACCTCAATGGTGGCTATCGTTGGCCTTGCCGATGCAGTCAATACGTTGCTTGAGAAAGAACAGAGCAAAGAGAAGTTCGGCACCTCGGCTAGGGGTGATGAAATTGCCTTTGCAATCCTGGATAGGATCAAACAGACCAATGATGCACACAAGGCACCCTACATGGAGAGGACAGGCGGGCACTACCTGCTTCATGCCCAGGTTGGCGCACAGCTGATGGCTCAGGATATGGACAACACTCCTGCTCACAGGGTCAAGGTGGGCCAAGAGCCTATACTTCCCTTGCATCTGACCCACGCCTCCAAGTTCTATAGGTACTTTGATGCTGGGGCCGGCGATCTCTACCCCTTTGACCAGACCTATATTGAGTACCCGGAGGCTGTGCTTGATATCATCAAGGGAGCGTTCCATCAGGGGACCAGATACATCACCACCTATGTGGAGAACTCGGACCTGATCAGGGTCACCGGCTATCTGGTCAAGAAATCAGAAGTGGAAAAAGCAAAGAACAACCAGGTGGTCCTACAAAACACCACGTGGTTTGGCAAAGGTTCAGAGGAAAACAATAGTGTATTTGAGCGAAGAGTTACAAAGTAAGATTCCCCTGAACAAGGTGTTGCCCTTTGCCAATGTTGATGGGATAGGCAATAGGACATCCATATTCGTCCAAGGATGTGATCTCAGATGTATCTATTGCCATAACCCTGAGACCCAGGATAGGGCCCAGGCTGAGAGGGTGGTCACCGTAGGGCAGCTGCTTAGGGAGATAGAGCCCTACTTTCCCTATATCAGGGGCGTCACGGTAAGTGGGGGCGAACCCACCCTCTATGCCCCCTCCCTTACGCTTTTGTTTGAAGAGCTGCATGCCAGGGGCCTGACCTGTTATATAGACACCCACGGGTATTTTGACAGGGAGAAGATTGCTTCCCTAATAGATGTCACCGATAAGTTTCTCTTTGATGTCAAGACGACGGGAGAAACAAGGGAGCTGCTCGGTGTCGATGTAAAGGGCAACCTTGAGAACCTTACCTATCTGCTGAGCTTGGACAAGGTGGAGGAGGTCAGGCATGTTGCCCTCACCTCCTTGGTTGATAGTGCCCAGGTTGTACGTGAGATAGCTGAAATCCTACGCCCCTATCCTGAAGTCCTGCTTAAGATTATCAAGGCCCATACCAGAGGCAGTAGGAATGCACCCCTGATAGGGGAGATGATTCCAAGCAACAAGTTCATGCATACCTTGGGGACACTAGCCAGTGAAAGAGGCGTACGACGGATCAAAGTCCAACTGTAGGAGCGTATATAGAGTATGAATAACGTAGTCGAGATGAAGGACATCACGAAACGATTTCCTGGAATTATCGCTAACTCCTGTGTCAACTTCACCTTGAGGCAGGGAGAGATCCATGCCCTGCTAGGTGAGAACGGTGCAGGCAAATCCACCTTGATGAGTGTCCTCTTTGGCTTGTATCAGGCTGAGGAGGGCGAGGTGTTCATCAGAGGTGCCAAGGTCGACATCAAGGACCCGAACATTGCCACGAAACTTGGGATAGGGATGGTTCATCAGCACTTCAAGCTGGTGCACAACCTTTCCATCACCGAAAACATCATCTTAGGTGTTGAGCCCAGGAACAGATGGCGTCAGGTTGACCTTGCAAAGGGCAGGGCGGAGGTTGTGGCCCTGAGCAAACGGTACGGGCTTACCGTCGATCCGGATGAGCTGATCGAGAACATCACCGTTGGCATGCAGCAGAGGGTGGAGATCTTGAAGATGCTCTACCGCAATGCCGAAATCCTCATTTTTGACGAACCTACAGCAGTCCTGACCCCCCAGGAGATCGATGACCTCATCCTGATAATGAGAAACCTCATCAAGGAGGGCAAGTCGATTATCCTGATCACGCACAAGCTCAAGGAGATCATAGCGATCGCTGATAGGTGCACAGTCCTGCGTAGGGGAGCGTGCATAGCCACCGTCGATGTGGCACAAAGCAATTCCGAGGAACTTGCCGAGATGATGGTGGGACGCAAGGTCAATCTGTTCATAGAAAAAAAAGAGATCGAACATCGTGAGATTGTGATGAAGATCAGGGGCTTGAGTGTCAAGGATGCAAAAGGCCTTGATGCGGTCAAGAATCTGAACCTGGACATCCGAAGCGGTGAGATCCTGTGCATAGCCGGCATCGATGGCAATGGGCAGAGTGAACTGATCCAGGCCCTTACAGGTCTGTGCCCGAACTGCGAAGGGACCATTGAGTTCCTTGGCAAGGAGATCCAGCAGTGCAAGATCAGGGAGAGGACCGAGATGGGCCTTGGCCATATCCCTGAGGATCGGCAGCGATATGGGTTGGTGATGGATTTTTCCCTCAAGGAGAACATGGTGCTCCAGTCCTATTTCAAGGAACCCTTCTCCACGAGGGGACGCTTGAATAAGGATGCTATACGAGAGTACAGCGACAACCTGATAAAGCAGTATGATGTCAGGAGCAGCCTCGGCTCTGATACCCTTTCGTGCAGTCTCAGTGGCGGTAACCAGCAAAAGGCGATCATAGCACGAGAGCTGGACAGGTCTCCGGCCCTGTTGCTCGCCGCCCAGCCGACCCGGGGCCTTGATGTCGGAGCCATTGAATTTATCCATAGGTGCATTGAGGCCGAGCGGGACAAGGGAAAGGCGATACTCTTGTTTTCCTTGGAACTGGAAGAGGTCTTGAGCTTGTCCGACAGGATAGCGGTCATCTATGAAGGTGAGATAGTAGGTATCCTTGATTCCAAGGATGCAACGGAGAATGAACTGGGCCTCTTGATGAGTGGTGCCAAGAAGGGAGATCTACCAGAGTATGCGTACTAGTTTCAAAGCTTATATAGTCAACGAACGCCATCAGAGAGTGTTGATCCCCCTTATTGCCATTGTCCTTGGCTTTCTTGTCGGTATTGTCATTATGATAAGTTCGCGCCTGAACGCAGGGTATCTGTTTACCGCACTCTTGCGTGGTGTCTTGGGAATAAACACCAAGTTCATTGGAACCTCAAGGGCTGTATTCAACGCCAGGTATGTCGGTGAGTTCTTTGTCTCCTCGATGCCCTTGATCCTGACCGGCCTTTCGGTCTCCTTTGCATACCGCTGCGGCTTGTTCAACATCGGTGCCGAAGGACAGCTGATGATGGGTTCCCTGTTCAGTATGGCTACCGCCTTGCTGTTCCCCGGTCTTCCTAAGGTACTCCTGCTCCCGATGGTCATTACTGCAGGGGCCTTAGGTGGTACGATCTGGGGCTTTATACCAGGTTTCCTGAAGGCTCGGTTCAATGTGCACGAAGTGGTTGTCACGATTATGCTCAACTATGTCGGGCTGTACTTCATGAATCTGACGGTCAAGTCGTTGCCGGGTTCCTCGCTTATCAGAACCACTGAGATCCCCGATGCGGCCTATCTTGGAAGTGATTTCCTGAGCAGGATCACCAACAACTCCAGGCTTCACTGGGGTTTCATCATTGTCATCATTGCCGTCTACGCTTTCTACTACATCATAAACAAGACAACGTTTGGCTATGAGCTGAGGGCTGTAGGATTCAACAAGGATGCCGCCAGGTATGCGGGCATCAACGTCCATAAGAATGCCATCTTGGCTATGACAATTTCAGGCTTGTTCTCAGGGCTTGCAGGCACGCTTCTGACGTGCGGTACGTTCAATTACGGCAGGGTCATCCCGGCCTTTGAGAACTACGGCTTCAATGGTATCGTCGTTGCCTTGGTCGGTAATGTCACCGCCATCGGTTCGGTCTTGGGCGGTTTGTTGTTTGGAGCACTGCAAGCAATCCAACCCATCATGCAGGCAAACGGCATTCCCCGTGAAATAGCCATCATCATCACCAGTGCAATCATAATCTTTGTTGCGATGCAGAACGGAATACGCTCTGTACTGAACAAGATTGGCAACAAGGAGTAGTTGAAATGAATATATTCTATGGCATGCTTACCCTTACTCTGATCTACTCTACTCCTATTCTCGTAACTGCCCTTGGCGGGATGTTTTGTGAGAAGTCGGGGGTCGTGAACATTGGTCTTGAGGGCTTGATGGGGTTCGGCGCTTTTGCCGGTGCCACTGTCATGTATTATGTGCAGGGCAGCGCTAGCGGCCCGTATGTTGCCCTTCTGATAGGAATGCTTGTCGGTGGGTTGGTTTCCGTGCTGCATGCATACATGTGCATCACGTTGCGTTCCAACCAGGTCATCAGTGGCACTGCGATCAACATGTTTGCCATCGGAGTCACCATCTATCTTTCACAGATCATATTTGGCCAGCAGCGAACCATTGCCTTCAGTGAAAGCTTTACCAAGACAACCTACCCCTTTGTTTCAAAAATACCGATCATCGGGCCCATCCTGTTCTCCAATATGTATCCGACGGTGTACGTTGCCTTGCTCTTGGTCGCCATCAGTTGGTATGTGCTGTATAAGACACCCTTCGGGCTCAGGCTGCGGGCAGCAGGGGAGAACCCCCATGCCGTTGATAGTGTCGGGGCAAATGTAAGTAGGATTCGGTACATCGCCGTTATCATCAGTGGCCTGATGAGTGGTCTTGGCGGGGCAATGATGATCCTGACCCAAGATATCCAATACACCTCTGTCAGCATCCACGGTACAGGCTTTATTGCAATGGCTGCCGTTATCTTTGGCCGGTGGAAACCTGTTCCGATCCTAGGGGCCTCCCTGTTCTTCGGCCTGTCGCAGGTGCTGAAGATCTACTCATCAAACTTGGGTATCTTCTCTGCTCTCCCGTTGGAGTTTTTTGATAGCTTCCCCTACATCCTGACCATCATTGCCCTGGTGGTATTCAGTGGCAAGGGTGTTGCACCCAGATCCTCAGGTGTCCCCTACGACAAGGGCCAGCGATAAAGGCCTTGCACATTGGGTGGTATGCCCGATCCTGATCGGGTATTCCACCGGTCACGCTTATATTACAGAAAGTTCATCCTTTCGCTCAACACGAGCGAAAGGATGAATGCATCAAAGCTCTTGCCCATCAGATTCTCTGATATGCACTGGCGTGGCTCGTCCCCATCTGTCCTTTTGCTCTCCCATCACCAGGGAGAACGTTGCATCAAGGATCGGGCTGAACACCATGTTTGCAAACAGCTCGTCACTGCAGGTGACCTCGTAGATGCCGATGCCCCTCTCCTCTGACCCATCAAGCAGCAGGGCCTTGCTCTTGGAGAGCAGATGCGCCTTAGCCCCCTCATGGCGTTCGTCGACCAGGGAAGCGGTCAGGGGGTCTGTCAGGAATGCGAGGGCAAGGGCTCTAAGGTCACCCTTGTGTGCAGAGAGGGCCAACAGCTGCACCGAAGAGCTCTCCCAGTCGAGGGCGAGCATTGCATAGGGGGGATCTGCCTCCCTATAGAGGCGGGCTGTGTCCAGCACCTTGCACTGCAGGGGGAAGGGGAGGCTGTTGTAGAGGTTCTGCAACTCCGGGATGTCATCCAGATAGAGGTCTGCAAATATATAGGGAGAGAGAAAAACTTCCTTGGACGAGGGGATGCCTGCCAAGAGGTTGCCGATGAATGCCAGCTCATCGAGGCTCACAAAGTCTAGGATCGGACTTGCAGAAAAAAGCAGGTGAGCATAGCGAGCTGCGAGCTCTTCCACTCTTTGTTTGTCTCTATTGACACCCATCATCCTATCTGTCCATTGTGGGTAAGAAAAGCCTGTGGTATCCATGCTATTTCCGGTTCCTCCTCTTTTCAGAATACTGCTCAGTGGATAAAATAGCTATCAGAAAGAATTGTTTTAATAGTTTTGTGTCATCAGTGACAAAATATGAGCATATGATGGACCCGTACAGCTTCTTGCCCAAGGGATGGACACTCTGCTACAGTGGTTTCATGAAGGATTATCCGATAGATCTCCATGCCACCCTTTTTTGTGGCCAGTGCTTTGGTTGGAAGCAAGAGCAGGACCTGTTCAAAGGTGTTGTCCATGGCTCGCTTGTGCAGTTCACCAAAGAGACCTTTTTGGCCACTGTCGGCCTTGATGAAGGGCTTGCCCACTATTTTGACATGGACGGCGAGTATGGTGAGGTGCATGAGCACCTCTCACGCCTTGATCCTACCCTAAAGGCCGCTGTGGGGATGTTTGGCGGGCTTCGCATCCTCAACCAGGATCCTTTTGAAGTGCTGATCTGTTTTATCCTGAGCCAGAACAACAATATTGCAAGGATCCGTCAGATGTATACCACCTTGGCCAGAAGCTATGGCACTGCCATTGATGAGGTTTGGCATGCATTTCCTACACCGACTCAGATGCAGGGTGCAACTGAGGGGCAGCTGCGCACGCTGGGTATGGGCTTTCGTGCCCCCTATCTCATAGATGCCATCGCCAAGCATGCACTGCTGGCGAACATCCCCCCATTGGACTTTGGGCAGGCACTCGCTCTTTTAATGACCATCAGGGGGGTGGGGCCAAAGGTTGGGACCTGCATCCTGCTCTACGGGTTTCACCGGATGGAGGCTTTTCCCATGGACACCTGGATGCAGAAGGTGATGAAGAGCTGGTATCCGGGGAAGGACTCCACCTACTTCGCTCCCTATGCCGGGATCGCCCAGCAGTACCTGTTCCACTATGCCAGAACGGAGGGGTTGCAATGAGCGAAGACCACCTGCCTTTGGTATATGTTGAGCTGAGCCATACCATCACCGATGGGGACCGCCCCTATCCAGGGGATCCTCCCACGGTGGTCAGGGTGTGGTCAACGCTGGAGAAAGAGCATTTCCGTCTCAAGTGCGTAAGCTTCGGCACACATAGCTCTACGCATATGGATAGCCCGGCCCATCTGTTGGAGGAGGGGAAATCCCTGGATTGTTTTGACCCTTTCTCCTTTTTCCATCAGGCATTTGTCCTGGACTGCACCGGCTTGGCCTGCATAGGGGCAGAGCAGGTCAGGATGGTTCCCCCAGGTATTGGTGCTGTCCTGTTCTCTACAGGATGGCAACAGAAGTGGAACACCGACCTGTATTGGGAGGATCCCCCCTTGCTTACTCAGGAATCTGCCCATCTCCTGCTGGAACGGGGGGTGCGGATGTTTGGGTTTGACAGCTCTTCGTGCGATGCCCTTGCTAGCGAGGACCTGCCCATCCACCACTTGATCTTCTCCTATGAAGGCCTCATTTTGGAGAACCTCTGTAATTTGGATAAGGTGGTGGGACGGACAGTCTCATTGGTAGCGCTTCCCTTGCTTTTAGCCGATAGTGACGGCTCTCCTGCCAGGGTGGTGGCTTCCTACACTCCCTAGAAGATATGGAAGCTGCTGAAGAAATGCTTCGATTCTCCCCTTTTCAATGCAAGGACCTCATCCATCTCTTCGAGTGCGAAGGCCCTTTTTGTATCGCCAAAGGAGTGCATCGGCTCGATGCACAGATATTGGGCATGCTTGGCTGCAACTGTCCATATGACCAGCGTCGCCAGGTTCCCCCTATCGACGCGTACCCCATGCTCGCCGTTTTCTGAGGCGAGGGTGACCTTCTGGGAAGAGAGGCCGTTGAGGATGATCGGCCCCTTGTCGGTCAGGGTCCTGCTGAGAGGGAGCTTGTTGCTGTTGTCCAGGAATTTTTTGTCTTGGACAAATACCCCATCGACGGGTGTGAGCCTGTCAACGCTCTCGCTCTTTTCAAAGGTCACGCTGTAGGACTCCAAGGGGGAACCCTTGCCATTGATGTCCAGGCTGAAGGCCGGATGCCAGCCAAAGGTGAAGAAGAGGTCATCCTTGGCATGGATCTCTGCCTCTGCCTTGAACCCGTCTTCCAGGAGTGTGTAGGTGACGGTGAGGGCAAACCCATAGGGATAGAGGGGCAACGTCGCCTCACTCTCTTCGAGCAGGAAGAGAGCCTTGGTGGAGCTCTGTGAGAGGAGGGTGAAGGGAAGGTCGCGGGCAAAGCCGTTGTTGGGCATCACGTAGGTAACCCCAGCGGCCTCTATCTTGCTCTCTTTGGTGGGTCCTGTCATGGGGAAGAGCAGGGGAGCCCTTCTTGGCCAGTACTCCTTGTCACCGTTCCATAGGTATTCGATTCCGCTCTCTTTGGAAAAGAGTGATTGGGGCTCTGCACCGAGCAGAGCTATCTGCATGCTGAGTTTTTCGTTTTGCAAATTGACCATAAGGCCTCCTGTTGGTATAAGGATAGTATGCCTAACAGAGCCTTGTTGCAATAAACGGGCTCTTGAGAAAAGGGAAAAAGAGCCTACAGATGGTCACTGGTTCGAAGCAAGAGTGGAACAGGGAGTTTCTTCTTTATGCTTTTCTGCTCTGGTGTGGTATACTGAAGCCAATGGAGGAACCTGCATATGGTTAATAAAACAGTTTTTACGATTGGCAGGCAGTTCGGCAGTGGTGGAAGGCAAGTGGGCCGCAATCTGGCTGAAGAACTTGGCATTCCGTTCTTCGATAAGGAACTGATCGCCATTAGTGCTCAGGACAGCGGTCTGAGTGAAGCGCTGTTCATCAACGCCGATGAAAAGGCGACAAGCAGCATTTTCTACTCATTGGTCATGGGCAACTACCCGATGGCCAGCGGAGCCCTTGGGGTTACTGAAATGCCTCTCAATGACCAGCTTTTCCTGATTCAGAGCAAGACTATCAAGCGCTTGGCTGAAGAGGGGCCCTGTGTCATAGTAGGGCGTTGTGCCGACTATATCCTGCGTGACAAGGAAAACGTCCTGAATATCTTTATCCATGCAAGTCTGGATCGCCGCATCGAGCGCGCCGTTGAGGTGTACGAGGTGCCTAAGAACAAGGCCGAGGATACCTGTCTGAAGGCGGACAAGCAGAGAGCCAACTTCTACAACTACTATAGCGACCGCAAGTGGGGTATGTGCAAGACATACGATTTGTGCCTTGATTCTAGCAAGCTCGGCATCGAAGGGTGTGCAAAGCAGATCATGACGTTTGAGAAGCTTTGGAAAGAGCATAAAGGACAAGGTATCTGATGCTTTTTGATATTCTGGAAAATATGGAATGGTACCTGAGCCTATACCCCTCCCTGGAGAGGGTTATAGGCATCATGGACCGCAGTCTTCCCTATCGGGATGAACCTGGATCCTATCAGGTGGATGGGCTCTCCTATGAGGTGCTCTCCTATCCTGGAGGAAGCGACAGCATGATCAGGCGCGCTGACCATACCCAGTTGCACTGCATCCTGGAAGGTGAGGAGCTCTTGTCGCTTGAGCAGAATGAAGAGCCCGCTGTGGTGATCATGGCAACAGAGGGGCGCTTTGTGATCTTGCGTGAAGGAGAGTTCTACAAGAGCTCCATGCAGATGGCCAATGACAGGAGTGTGAAGAAGGTTGTCTTCAAGCTGTAGGGCCAGGAAGTGGATAAAACGGAGGGGTGGGTATAACCCACTCCTTCCAATCTGCATCTCCCCTGATGGTAAGCTTCTATCCTATAATGCATGTCTTGTGTTCTGGAAATGGTAAGCATGCCTGACCTTGGAACATAATTGCTAGGAATGTCGGTATTGTATAACTGCTACAACAAGTGCTATGGATTTTATGCTTGTAATTCCATTTCGCTGGCTATATATTTTACTTGGTGATAGAACAAGAAGAAGACAGTCTGAATCGATACCAAAATTCTTTCGAGTTCCCAAAAGAAACGCTCGGTAGTATTTTGTTTCAGATTACCCATGAACCTGAGGATGGATTAGATGAACCAAAAGAATACCGATTCTGACTGCATCATTATTATCTCAAACTACTTGTGGAATGGGAAAGAAGAGAATCAGGGCCAGAGCATACACTACCTTGCGCATGAACTTGCCGTCAAACAGCGCAAACCAGTTTTCTTTATCAATCTTGTAGCCTCTCCTATGGTGATACGCAATTTAGGTATGGCCAAAGGGTTTCCCCTTGGCATCCACAGGGGCAAGGATTCCACCCTGACCTTGATCAATGACTGGGGACCGGACTGGCGCGAACATGCACACACCGGAAAAAAACTACCAGTCAGGCGGTTGATGAAACGGATAGTGAGGGCGATACATCGCTACAGCTTTTCCAATCCGCTGCTGATCTTTACTGAACCGACGACGCTGCCCCTGGTAAAAGCCCTGAAAGAGCATTTTCGACCTGATGGAGTAGAACAAGGTAAGAGTACAGGAAATACAACGTTTCCTATACTCTGGTACTGTTGTGATAATTTTCCTGAAGGGGATCTTAGGCGAGCAGAGACAATTCTCAAGGCTATAGCGGACATAGGGGGTGTTGCTGATGGCATCTTCACGGTTTCCCCCACGCTTGAACACCTGTACGGGTCACTTCTACCTACGTTCCTGCTACGCAACGCTGCAGACAGGGATTTCTTTCAGCACGTAAAGGCTTCCACTAAAAGGTCAGGAAAGGATGTTCTTGGCTCCGAGATCAAAAGAATGCGGATCGTGTACATTGGGATGCTCAATCAGAGGATTGACTATCCTGCCCTGGAGAAGGCTGTGCTGGACCATCCCGACTTCTCCTTTGTCTTTATCGGGGTGGATAAGATCAATGCAGATGATGATTTCTACGAAAATCTTGTTACTATAAAAAATGCTGGCAATACCTATTTTACAGGATCGAAGAACCGGCAGGAGGTTGCCGAGATATTCTCTGTGTGTGATATAGGAATCATCCCGTATGCAAAGACTCCCTTCAATCTCTCCTCAGGGCCGTTGAAGCTGTATGAATATGCTGCCTCCGATCTCCCCTCGATCTCAACCAACCTCCCTGCAATGGAGCATAGTCGCTCCTATGCATATCTGGTGGATGATGGTGATTTCTCTCTTGCCATCGACAAGGTTTCAGCTGACTATGCACATTATACCGAGCAAATAATTGAATTCAGCAAACGCAATACCTGGCGTACACGAACTGAGGAGCTCTTTGGCTTTGTTGATACAGTAACTGGCCGTTGATCCTTAGTGTACAGGTGATCCACTACCATCTCTTAGGCGAGCTCACACAGATGGAAAAAGGTGTACATAGTGTCTTGCATCTGTTTCTATTTTTACTCTTTAGGTTTCTTGGACAATGCAAAGATTGCTTTCATAACGCCTGGCATCAGGTAGTACAGTTCATAGAAAATCCTGAATTTCATCGAATATGTACCAAGCCTAAGCTTCTTCCTCAGCATGGTGAATTCAGTGACCAGCTCTGTTTTATTCACCTCAACATTGTTAGTAGCAGATACATATTCAAGAATCCCCTTATACTTATAGAAAAGTCTTCTATAGGTGCTGTCCCGTAATGCAAAAAGTTCCTTTTCCTGAAAAAAATCTACTCTTTCATATAAAGCCTGAATAACCGCCAGTCGATTCTTCAGGTTGAACCCAACTCCTGTAATGCTGTCAGAACGTTGCCAATAGTAGAGAAGTTGGTCTGTACTGAAGACAACTGTTTTGGCTTTATAGAGTAGCTTATGTGTGGTAAATTCATCTTCATGCAATTTGCCTTTCGGATATCTGATACCATCAAACAGTTCGGCTTTGTATAATTTGCCCCAAGCTACGACCATAGGAATATATAATTCACCGTAAAGCAGGGCGAGTGCTTCTGTATTTGAATATACGGTATACGTATCAGTGGGGTCATCGACTGTTACCAGCTCATCCGAAGTCCAGATAAAATTACAGGCGGAGATATCGGCATGGGTCTTTTGTAAGAGCGTGTAGAGCTTTTCAATGCACAAATCATGTATCCAGTCATCACTATCCAGAAAAGCCAGGTATTTTCCCTTTGCAATCCCGATACCTGTATTCCTTGCATCTGAGAGCCCTCCATTTTCCTGGTGGATCACGTGTACTCTCTTATCAAGCAGTGCATACTGGTCGCATATAGCACCGCATGTATCTGGAGACCCATCATCCACTACTATAATTTCCAGATTACTGTATGATTGTCTCAAAACGGAATCAATGCACCTATGCAGGAACTTTTCCACCTTATACACTGGTATGATAAAGCTAATCAATTCATTCATTTCAATCCTCCCTTGAATCTACTCATACATAATTTCTCGGGTCACTACTTCACAGGAAGCGATTGCAGTCAAGCACAGGGTTAGCCTTCGATACCCCCGTGCTTGCTATTGCTAGGTGAACTTTCTCTTGTACTATACACCAGGGAGTCGGTAAGAGCAAAAAAATTAGGTTACAGATTAGCGGCGAACCGTGAATCCATAACCTAATTATTTGCAAAGGTCCCTTTCAGGTTACCTGTAGCGAAGAGCCTTACTTGTCGATTCCGACCAGCTCGATATCAAATACAAGCAGTGAGTTGGGAAGGATGTTCTCCGTTCCATTGAGTCCATATCCCAGATCAGGATGGATCCAGGTGCGGATGACACTCCCTACATTCATGTTCAAAAGCGCTTCACCGAACCCCTCAATTACCTGGGCTACAGGGAAGTGAGCCGTCTCGCCACGGTCGTAGGAACTCTCTATGAGCGATCCGTCGATCATCTGAAGCTGGTAGTTGACCTCTACGGTATCAGTAGCTGTAGGCTTGGGACCGTCTGCAGCATTGAGGACCTGGTACTGCAGGCCACTTGCCGTTACGACGATATCCTCATTGTTGTTCTTGTTGAAGTCAAGGAAAGCCTCTGCATCTTCAAGGTTTGTGACAGTCACTTCCTCTAGCCAGAGTGCATATTTCTCCTCAACGACCTCTTGATACTCAGCAAAGGCTGTCTGCATCTCCTCATCGTTCATGAGCGTCTTGTTGTTGCTTGCAAGGTCGAGTGCACCCTGTGCATAGAGCTGTGAATCAAGTTCGATACCCTGGCCGAGCATGTTGAAGGCAAGCAGGTAGCCATAGGTGTAGCTGAATGTTTTTGTCAGGTCTTCAGGTTTTGCAAGGGAGGCGACCTCTGCAACATCTGCAAAGCCTTCAGAGAAACCCTGAGGGGCTTCTTGTGCCTGCCAGACTGTGTTCTGATACTCGTCTATGTTGGCATAGAGCTCGTCAAGGGTGTAGTAGCCTTGCTGGTCTGTATCCATTGAGGCCTTGAAGCCGTCGAGGGCACCCTTTACATAGTAGCCGGTATCGAAGAAGAGCCCCTGTGATGCAAAGGACTGCAGCAGAAGGTAGCCGTAGGTATAGCTGAATCGTTCATCCAAGGTGGACAGGCTTGTCATTTCAGCGGTGCTGATGTAGAGATCCATAGCTCCAAGGGTTACCAAAGGGGTTATGTATCTGATGGTTGTCGCCTTGTCCATATCAAGGTTCACTTCCAAGTAATCGCCGGCACTAAGGCCCGATACGGGGAAGCTGCTTTCTGTTGTCTTGTCTGTCTTGATGGTGAACTGCTTGTTATCGACGGTGCGTACGGTAAGCAGCGGGGAGACCCCTTGTTGCTCGACACTGATGACCCTGACCGCTACGCTCTGGGGATCACTCTCTTTCATTCCGGCGGCGAATAGGGTAGGGACGATGAGGGCCATGGCAAGAAATGCCACACTGATCTTTGCAATTTTGCTCTTGTTCATGTTTATTCCTTTATGCAGTCATTGCCTGTATTGGCAATATCTCTTCTAATGTACGAGTTCTTTTTCCAATCGTCAACAACTGTTTTCCACCTATAAGCATCGCATTAAATACAAGAGTATACAATACAATGGGTTAGCTCTTTTTTGTAATTTTATGGGAATATTGCCAACACCACAGACTCATGGTAGGGTATTTGCACATAGGAGAAAATCACATGCCACACATAACCAGAGTAGAACCAACCAAAGATGATATCAGGCTTCTGTATGAGACCGTACGCATAGCCCACCAGGCAAAACTCGAGGGAAGCCACCCCTTCGGAGCCCTTCTTGCAGACAAGGATGGCACCATCCTGCTCGAACAGGGCAATGCCTACGAACAGGGAGGCCCTGCCATGCACGCAGAGGCGGCCCTGATGTTCAAGGCTGGAAAGCTCTACAGCCCTGAGTTCCTCTCAGAGTGCACCCTCTACAGCTCTGCCGAGCCCTGCGTGATGTGCACAGGTGCAATGTACTGGACCAACGTCAGGCGCCTGGTATTCGGTATCTCCGAAGCACAGCTGTTGGCTCTTACCGGCAGCGATGAGCAGAACCCCACCTTCGCCCTGCCTTCACACAAGGTGCTTGAGCATGGACAGAAGGATGTGGAGATAGTCGGTCCTGTCAAGGATGCCGCTCTGATCGAGGCGATCAAGGCTGACCACCTGAGCTTCTGGAACAAATGATGGTGGCTCTACCCTACCTGCTGAAACCAGAGAATATCTGCCATATTGCAGGCGGTCGCCTATATATAGGAGACCGCAGGGCCTTCCCGTTTGAAAAGCGCTTTGAAGCTTGCTCGACCGCAGAGGATGTTGCCACTGCCCTCAAGGCTATGGTGACCCAAGGCGGGGGACCTTTGCAGGTTGCCCTCACCACTGGCAGGTTCATCGCTGAAGGTATGCGCCTTGGAAGGCTGCCTTACTCCTTTGAGGAGCTTGTGCGCCTTGTTGGGCTGCTCATCGATTCCAGGCCGACGAACACCACCATGAAAAGGGTGATGCTCGCCTTGCTTGACGAGATGCGGAGCCTGTTTGAACAGGGGGAGCCGGTGGAGGCTTTTGCCCTCGCTCTCAATGCCTTCGTCGATAGGCAGGAGTTCTACTACGATGAGCTCTACCACCAGATGGGAAGGCTTGGCAGCACCCTGCTCGAGGATGGGGATGTGGTGCTTACCACCTGCTTTGCCGAGCACACCTTCCTGTTGAGCCTTGCCTATGCCAAGGAGGCGGGCAAGAGCGTCTCAGTTTTGGTCAACGAGACCCGACCCTATCTGCAGGGGGCCCGCCTGACCTATCCCTCTCTGCTTGAGATGGGCATCGAGGCGGCTCTGATCACCGACGGAATGGGAGCGCACTACATGAGGGAGAATAAGGTCAGCAAGTACATGACAGCCTCCGACCTTGTCTGTATGGACGGCACGGTGGTCAACAAGGTAGGCACCCTGGCCAATGCAGTTGCCTGCAACCACTACAAGGTGCCCTACTATGCTTTCAGCATCTCTCCTGACCCTACACGCCTGAGCTCATCTGACATCATCATGGAGGAGCGTGACGGACAGGAGGTTCTCTCCTGCATGGGAAGGTCTACCACGTGTGGGGGGAGGGCGCTCTATCCCTCCTTTGATATCATCGAAGCTTCCCTCGTACAGGGAATAGTCACCCCAAAGGGAGTGCTCACTTCCTCAGAGCTTGCAAGGAGTTTTATATGAAGGCAATTATCGGTGGAACAGGTGTGGACAAGATCTCGGGTTTTTCCAGTGAGCGCAGGGAGGTCTTGACCCCCTACGGACCGGTTGAACTCTTTGTAGGCAGGGGGGAGCACTCTTCTCTCATCTTTCTTCCCCGCCATGGATCCTCCCACTCGGTCCCCCCCCACATGATCAACTATCGTGCCAACATCACCGCCTTAAAGCAGTTGGAGGTCGATGAGCTGATCAGCATCTATGCAGTGGGTTCCGTCACCGATGCCCTGGCTCCCGGTGAGGTGGGAACCCTCTCTGACTTTGTAGACCTCACCGGAGGTGGGCGCGAGCACACCTTCTTCTCAGGTGGGGTGAGCGGGGTCGAGCATGTGGGAATGGACAGGGCCTTTGACGCTCTGCTCACCGCTTCGCTGCATGCCAAGGATCCTTCCTTGCAGAAAGCCGGTGTCTATGTCTGCACCAACGGGCCGCGCCTGGAGACCCCTGCAGAGATCCGCATGTTCAAAACCCTTGGCTTTGATGTGGTGGGCATGACCGCCTCAACTGAGGTCGCCCTCGCCCGTGAAGTCGGCATCCGCGTAGCCTCGCTTGCCTACAGCATCAACTGGGCGGCAGGGGTGGGCCCTGATGATGTGGTGTTCATCGGAGATGAGCAGATCGCCAAGCTCAAGGATAGGATGATAGGGTTGTGTCTGGAAGTGTGGGGAGGAAAATGATGAGCGAGATCTTCCGAGTTGTCCGTGAGGCCCGTATCGATGATGCCGCGGCACTGCTCTCCTACCTGAAACAGGTGGGTTCTGAATCTGATGGTCTCACCTTCGATGCCAAGGGCCTTCCCTTCACCGTCCAGCAGGAGAGGGAGTATCTGGACAGGCGCATGTGCTCGTCCAACAATATAACGCTGCTGGCCTTGGAGGACGAAAAAATCATAGGGAGCCTTGGCGTCGATACCCCTTGCTTTGAACGGTTTTCACACCGCGCTGAGATAGGCATCTCTGTGCTCAAGGAGTGCTGGGGCCAGGGTGTGGGGTCGGCACTCCTTGGGGCCATGCTCGCCTGGATAGACGACTGTCCCACTGGCCTGAGAAAGATAGACCTTACTGTCCGCGAGGACAACAGGCGGGCAATCGCCCTCTACAGGAATTTCGGCTTCCAGGAAGAGGGCAGGGTGAGCCGGTTCTGTATGGTCGGCAACATTTTCTACGACGGTATCACCATGGGCCTCTTGCTCGACTGAAGAGGCAGGTCCTCCAAGGCGTAGGGCGTTTTCTGATAGACATAGTAGTTCAGCCAGTTGCTGAACAACAGGCTTGCATGCGAGCGCCAGGAGAGGGGAGGCATCCTTCCCTCATTGTCCCCAGGGTAGTAGTGCAGGGGCTTTTCAGGGCTGAGGCCGGCGTTGAGGTCGCGCTTGTACTCCGTATCAAGGGTAAGGGCATCATACTCGGCATGGCCGGTGATGAAGACCTGCCGCTCGTCCTTGCTTGCAACAAGGTAGACCCCCGCCTCCTCCGAGGTGCTGAGGATCTTCAGCGAAGGCACCTGCTCGACATCCCTTCCGCTAACAGTGGTATGACGGCTGTGCGGGGCTAGGAACGTCTCGTCAAAGCCCCTGACCAGTGTCTCTGTAGAGGTGACCACCGTATGGGCAAAGACTCCTGAGAGCTTTTTCTCCAGAGGTCTCTTCTCTATCTTGTGGTAGTGGTACAGCGCTGCCTGAGCCCCCCAACAGACAAACAGTGATGAGTATACGTTCTGTTCTGCCCAGTCGAGGATGGTTGTCAGTTCCTCCCAGTATTGGACCTCCTCAAAGCGTAGTTTTTCCACAGGCGATCCTGTAACGATGAGGGCATCGAACTTCTTGTCCTGGATATCCTCAAAATGCTGGTAAAAGCTCTTGAGGTAGGAGACCTTGGTGTTTTTGCTCTGGTAGCTTGCTGTGCTGAGGAAGGTGACCTCAACCTGCAGGGGGGAGTTCCCCAGCAGCCTGATGAGCTGGGTCTCGGTGACACTCTTCTGAGGCATCAGGTTGAGGATGACCACCTGTAGCGGCCTGATGTCCTGAGATGCCGCCCTCTCCTTGTTCATATAAAAGACATTCTCCCGCTGCAGGGTCTCTTCTGCAGGCAGACCTGCTTGTATCGTCACTGGCATGGGGGCCTCCTTTATAGTGCACCAAGGGCTTGTTCGAGATCTTCAATGAGGTCATCCACATGCTCGGTTCCGATGGAGAGGCGTATGGTGGCCGCCCCGATACCCTGTTGTTCCAATTCCTCGGCATTGAGCTGGGAGTGGGTGGTGCTTGCAGGGTGGATGACCAGGGACTTCACATCAGCGACATTGGCAAGCAGGGAGAAGAGCTTGAGGCTGTCTATGAAGGTCTTGGCCTCCTTTTCTCCCCCCACCACATCAAAGGTGAAGATCGATGCCCCCCCTTGGGGGAAATACCTGGTGTAGAGCTGATGGTAGGGACTTGTCTCCAGGCTTGGGTGCCTGACAATACTGACCTTGGGATGGCCAGCTAGGAAGGGCACCACCTTGAGGGTGTTGTAGTTGTGCCTCTCCACCCTCAAGGAGAGTGTCTCCAGGCCCTGGAGGAACAGGAAGGCGTGCAACGGGGCTAGGGTTGCCCCGATGTCACGAAGCAGGACGGCCCTCGCCTTGGTGATCCAGGCAGCTTTCCCTGCTGCTTTGGTGAAGCTTATCCCGTGGTAGCTGTCGTTGGGTTCGGTGAGGGAGGGGAACTTGCCGCTAGCCTCCCAGTCAAAGGAGCCGCTGTCGACGATGACCCCTCCGATGGCCGTGCCGTGGCCTCCGATGAACTTGCTCGCCGAGTGCACCACAATGTCTGCCCCATGTTCGAAGGGCCTGAAGAGAAAGGGTGTGGCGAAGGTGTTGTCCACTATCAGGGGGATCTTATGGGCATGTGCTATGTTCGCGATCTTCTGAATATCCAACAAGGTGGCGTTGGGGTTGCCGATGGTCTCCACAAACAGCGCCTTGGTGTTCTCCTTGATGGCCCCTTCAAAGTTGGAGGGGTTGTCCCCATCGACAAAGGTTGCTGTGATGCCGTAGCGGGGAAGGGTATGCTTGAGCAGGTTGTAGCTGCCTCCGTATATGGTCTTGGCACTGACGATATGGTCCCCTGCCTCAGCAAGGTTGAGGAAGGTGTATGTGACCGCTGCCGAGCCGGATGCCACTGCCAAAGCCCCGACTCCCCCCTCAAGGGCCGCTATGCGCTTCTCAAAGACATCTTGGGTGTCGTTGGTCAGCCTTGCATAGATGTTCCCGGCATCGGTGAGGTTGAAGCGTGCCGTTGCATGGTCGCAGTTGTCAAAGACGTAGGCGGTTGTCTGGTATATGGGGACAGCTCTTGAACCTGTGGTTGGGTCGGCTGTCTCCTGGCCACTATGGACCTGTAGGGTTTCAAAACGAAATTGATTGGTTGGTTTCATGGTAATCTCCTGATACTGATCGATTGATGGACACGGTACATACAGAATGAAGATGGGTTGGTCACATTCGATCTTTTATGGAGTTGCAGCGAAGACGGGGTGGGTTGGTCATCTTTTGTTCCTTCTGTAGTGGGCTCTAGGTGAGAAGCAGCAAGGGTGAGACATAGTAGGAAAAAGAAAAAAGAAATAGCCTTGAAGGTGAAAGAAGTGTTTATGCTGAAAACTCTGCATTGGCTAACTGATGTACTTTCTTTTTCTGATGATGCTGCTTGTAGGGGAGAGGTGCTATGCCTGGCGGCACATCATACTGATTTGAGAGTCTGTCATGGACCTCATAGTGCCACCTCCTACACAGGGAATATCCTACCGAAAGGCTGGATGTTTAGCATAAACTACCGGATGACCCTTCATTGGTCAAGGGGTGGGCAAGGCATACTCCCAATTTTACAGGTTTTTTCTGTTTGGTCCTATCCCCCTCTTTTGGATTGCACGGCAGTGCATTCCAAAAGAGAGGGGGTCCGTCTCATGCAACCTGACACAGAACCAAAGCGTTGCGGTCAGTCCTCGATCTGCAGATATTTGTCAAACTCAGCGACCATCTTGGGGTCGGGGTTCTTTTCAAGCAGGCTGAAGACCACCATGAGGGCCGATGCGATGATAAAGCCCGGAAGCAGTTCATAGACATCAAAGAGGCCACCGGAAAGCTGTTTCCAGATGACCACCGTCAGGCCTCCTCCGACCATTGCAGCGACCGCACCATTGCGCGTTGCCCGTCTCCAGAAGAGACTGGCGATGATCACAGGCCCGAAGGTCGCCCCGAAGCCTGCCCAGGCGTAGCTTACGATATCAAAGATGGAGCTGGTGGGGTCCATGGCGAGGAAGACTGCAATTACCGAGACTACCAGGACGGTGATCCTGCTTACCAGCAGCGTCTCCTTCTCCGATGCATCCTTACGGATGATCGCTTTGTAGACATCCTTGCTGAAGGCAGAAGAAGCAACCAGCAGCTGGCTGTCTGAGGTGCTCATGCTTGCTGCTAGGATGGCACAGAGGAAGATGCCCGCAATGAAGGTCGGGAAAATCTTCTGCATGCTTACAATGAAGACCGCCTCTGCAGCGCCTTGGCTCTCAAATACCAGGGGAAGCAGGAAGGCTTTTCCCACAACCCCGATGGTGAGGGCCGCCCCCAAGGCTATGGTCACCCAGACCATGGCGATCCTTCTGGAGGTCTTCACCTCCTTGTTGC
>CAZGOK010000001.1:0-39657 GCA_964527665.1 uncultured Sphaerochaeta sp. | reverse complement strand
CGCCCAAGGCAACCTCTTCAAGCTCCTTGAAAGCGAGGGCCCTCGCGCCTGAGGCCTCTTGCAACAAGAGCAGCAGTGCTGCCGCATCGCTGGAGCCGCCGCCTAAGCCTGCCCGGACGGGTATGTTCTTTTCACAGTGGACATGTATGGATAGGGGGAGGCGGCTTCTTTCATGCCAGAGCGTTGCCGCCTTGCTCAGGGTGTCGCTACCTTTTTCGCAGTAGGCCTCCAAGCCGGTGACCTCGACGGAGAAAGTGTCGCTTGTGCGGTAGCTCATATCTATGCGGTCAGAGAGATCGACTAGGGAGAAGATGGACTCGATGGGGTGGTACCCATCTGCAAAAGGGGATCCGACGGCAAGATGAAGATTCACTTTTGCGTAAGCCTGACGAGAAAGCATAAAACCCATGACAGAACAGTATCAAAGCAAAAGTGAATTGTCTAGCACGATCAACAACTTTCCTTACTACAAGCCATATTTTACCCTAAGATTCTAGGCTTACAGAACATATTTATCAGAATGCACAAGACATTCATACTAAAACGAACTAATGTAGCACAACTTGATATACGTTAGGACCAGACACCCAGGGAGACCAGTTTTCCGGTGACCTTTTCACTCCAGCCTTTGTTTGCCTGCGGGTTACCCGGACTCGGATGAAGGATGGACGACACCATATGGCCCTGCTCACCTGAGAAAAGTTTTTCCAATTTCTTCTCAGCATACTTGCCCACTCCAATGAAGTTTTTAGGCTTGATCAGAAGAGCCATATCCATAAGATAGCTGTCACAGATTGTCTCAAGGGCAACGCGTTCTGTCTTGGGAAGCTTGTCGGGTGTGATGTTCCTTCCTGTCGGGCCACGGTCCATAAAGACCAGGGGGCAGTAATTGACCACGGCAAGGGAGGAGAAGCATGCTTGCGCAGAGCCGTAGCGCTCACTGAAAAGGGACCAGAGCCTCTTGCCGCTGACTTCACTGCGCTTGCACTCCATACCCAGGACAGGGCGTGCCGGATGCTCAAAGGGGGGTTTTCCCACCTCTCCGTCCAGGTGTAGGAAATCTCTGACCGCATTGACCTCCCCAAAGGGGACACCGTTCTGAGCCATGCCAAAGGGCCCGGGGTTCATGCCAAGGAATAGTGTATCAACGGGCCTGTTCACATACTTGCGTATATATTGCTCGTGGAGGTCCCACGCATAGAGCAGGGGATTGTAGACCACGAAGTCTGTAGAGAAGCGCAAGGACTCGACCTGAGACCTAAACTGAAGCGTCCGCTGCACTGTCTTGGTACTAATATCATTCATCCTGTAATCCCCTAGCCAAATGTTGGTAAAATCTCGTAAGATACTAAAACATGACACAAAACGCGTATAACCTCAAGGGAATAGTTTTTGACAAGGATGGGACTCTCTTCGACTACGCCCAAGTATGGGCGGAGGTGCTCAGTGAGGCCATAACCACAGCCTTTGCAGAGATGGGGAAAAACAAGAAAAAACACAAACCGGCCCAACAGGCGATGCTTCGCCTGATGGGAATTGATGCAGAGGGCAACACCCTTGCAAACGGGTTGGTATTCACCCATAAGAAACGAGTCATCATCAAACGCTACCTGCTGTACTGCATACGCTACCGCATCCCTGTGATCAAGACCTTCCGCGTCTATAACCAGAATATAAAAAACAGCGAGTTCCTTGTAGGCGAAAAGTTAAAGACCCTTGACTTCTCCATGCAACAACAGCTGTTCGCACAACTCAAGGAGCATGGGTATCGCATCGGCATCATCACCAGCGACACCGAATCATCCTCAAAGACGTTCCTCTCATTGATGGGCCTTGAGCACATGGTCGACTTCCTGAGCACACGCGACAGCAAATACCATAAGAAACCCCACCCCCAGGCCTTTGAGGCCTTCTGCTCCCGCTTCTCCTTAGCGAGTACCGAGGTCGCCATGGTAGGCGATACGCAGACGGACATGCATATGGCCAAGAAGGCAAAGGCCGGATATACCATCGCCGTTTTGACCGGAAGCAATGACAAGAAGATGCTCAAGCGCTATGCCGATGTCATATATGATGACATCTCCTCACTTTCCGGTGATACAAGGCTTTTTCCCACAAGCTAGCTGACTCAGCAGATCACAAGAGGCCATTGCCGCTCCTGCCGGAACAAACATATGGTCGTGGTAGTACCCTGCAACCATATTTGCACTTATTCCTGCATCAGAGAGGAGGGTTGAGACACGTGCTGTCAACCCAACGGCCTGCAGGCTCGAATGCACACGCCTTGTGATGAGCCTCCACACTCCCTCATAGGAAAAACCTTGTAGATCTGCTTCTTCCTGCCTCATGATCAGAGTCATACCCTCTTGCTCACCTATGCATGCCCTGACAGGAAAATCAGGGAGACAAGGACAGTCAAGAAAACAGAATACATAAAGCTCCTGTGCGAGTATGGGCTGCAAATTCGCCAGTATCTTCTCGAGGTTGGTTTCACCGTGTGTATTTTGCATATACCCTCCAAGGTGGAATATCTTCTTCAAGCATACCATACACACCAAAAAAAAATCGCCATCCAGGTAGAGCATGTTTCATCCCTACACAAAACTGTTTGGCCTATTCTTCTTGATCCATCCATAATAGTACAAAACTACTATCTCCATAAACCCAATCGATACAACATCTTATACAAGACATTGACATTATTGGCTGTTTCTGTAAAACTCTTCTTTACCATCATATGGTGGGCGTATAGTATGTTCCTATCATATGATACCAATTGGGAGATCCTACCATGCAACACTCTTGGGAAGAACTAGATCAAAGTCGGGGCACCCTGTTTACCGGAGAGTGGCCCACCATCATAGAGATGTTTTCCATAACCTTGGAAAAATTCCCCCACCGCCCCTGCTTCACCTCATTCAAGCCTGAACGAAGCACCCTCACCTATGCCGAAGTCGACAGTGCGATGGTGCGTGTCAGCTCCTACCTACAGGAGCAAGGGGTACAGCCTGGGGACCGCGTGGTCATCAATGGAAAGAACAGCCCCTCCTGGGCGATAGCCTACCTGGCGGTATTGCATGCAGGGGCCATTGTCGTCCCCTTGGACAACCAGATGCCTACACGCCGCATGGAAGACCTCTGCTCATTCTGTGAAGCCTGCTTCGTGTTTGGGGACAAGGGTGTGCTTGAGTCCCTCAACCATGAGTTGCCCTGGTTCAAAGCGCTCAAGGGGATGGCCACCCTCCTTGGAGAGAGTGACCTCTGTCCTTCCCTTGAAGCTGTTCAGGCACAAGCCGAGTATCAGAAGCATAGTGGTACGTGTGAAGATGTTGCAGCGATCCTATTCACCAGCGGGACCACCGGACGCGAGAAGGGGGCAACGCTTACCCATACCAATATTGTCAGCGATGTCTACCAAGCCTGTGATGGAATCTTCCTCAGCCTGGATGAGACTGATGTGCTGTATGCACTGCTTCCTTTGCACCACTCCTACTGCTGCACCGCTGTCCTTCTTGAGACAATCAAGCATGGAGCTGAATGTGTCTTCGGCCAGGAGATAGCGGTCTCGCGCATGATAGCGGACATGACCAAAGGCCAAGTCACCATCTTCATGGGCATCCCCATGCTCTACAATAAAATACTCACAGGTATGATGAAGCAGGTCCGTAAGAAGGGCCTGGTCACATACGCTCTGGTACGGACCATGATGACCATAAACGGGTTTACAAAAAAACACCTCAAGGCGAACATATTCAGGGGAGTCTTCAACAAGATGCTGCTCAGCAAGGTAGGCCTGGACCAGAACAGGATTCTCATCTGCGGCGCCGGGCCCCTTTCGCCCGTGGTATTCAAACAGTACCAGCAGCTTGGATTGGACTTCATACAGGGCTATGGCCTTACCGAGACTAGCCCGATCCTTACCCTCAACCCGATAAGCCACTTCAAGATAGAGTCCGTGGGCATGGTC
Organism: uncultured Sphaerochaeta sp.; assembly: GCA_964527665.1. Taxonomy (GTDB): domain Bacteria; phylum Spirochaetota; class Spirochaetia; order Sphaerochaetales; family Sphaerochaetaceae; genus Sphaerochaeta. The sequence continues at coordinate 35,690 of CAZGOK010000001.1, read as the reverse complement.
TTTCCCATGGTGGAGATGAAGATCGGCAACCCTGATGCCAACGGCATCGGGGAGATCCTGGTAAAGGGGCCGAACATCACACGCGGATACTGGAAGGACGAAGCCCATACCAAGGAGCTCTTTGACGAGGATGGCTATCTGAAGACCGGCGACCTAGGATATCTGGACCGGGAGAACTACCTATACCTAAAGGGAAGGGCAAAGAACCTCATCATCACCGAAGGGGGCAAGAATGTGTACCCTGAGGAGATTGAGGATATGTTCCAGCTCTATGCCCAAGTCGAGCAGGTGCTCATCCGCGGCTATCAGGAGCATAAGGGAAGCCTCTCGGAACTGATCGAAGCGGTCATCCATCCAAACATGGAGTATTACGCAACCCATGAGGTGGAAGAGAAGGCTGACCTCGAATCCATCATCAGGGAGATCAACCAAAGCCTCCAGGGGTACAAGAAAATCTCTAGACTGACCATTGTGCATGAGCCGATGGAGATGACCAGTACCAAAAAGATCAAACGCAATAGAGTGACTGCATAAGAACAATATGCTACTATACCACTATGAAAACTATTATTTCCAATGCCCTAATTATTCCCATGCGAGCAGAAGGGGAATATTTCTATGGCGATATAGGCCTTGAAGGAACAAAAATCGTGTTTGTCGGAGAGAAGCCACAAGGCTTTATCCCCGACACAACCCTGGATGCGACCGGGATGCTTGCCATGCCTGCCCTGGTCAACGCACACACCCACCTTGCCATGCAGTTCATGCGCAACTATCGAGACAGTGCACCGAACCTGCAGGCCTGGCTAGCAGAGATCTTCCCCATTGAGGACAAGCTATCACAATCAGATGTGCTCGCCTCCGCCCGCCTAGGAGTCATCGAACAGATCCAAAGCGGCATCACGACCTTCAACGACATGTACTTTTTCCCGGAGTCCACTGCCCGCGCAGCCAATGAGGGGGGCATACGGGCTAACCTTGGGCTGACGCTCTTTGGGGACCTCTCATCCTCCAAACTGAGGGTCAGGGAGAGAGAGAAGCTTACCGATTCTGCAATAGCGGCGTCAGGGGGTAGGATTACCCTCGACATCGCCCCTCATGCGATCTACACCTGCACCACAGAGACCTACCAGTATGGACATGCCTGGGCAAAAGCCAACCACAGAAATCTGCATACCCACCTCAGCGAAACAAAGAAAGAGGTTGACGCCTGTCTGAAGGAGCATGGCAAGACCCCTTTGCACTACCTGGAATCCATAGGTGCTCTAGAGGACATCCCCTCGATACTGGCACACTGTGTCCACCTCACCCCCAGTGAGATTGAGCTCATGAAAGGTCTCAACACCACGATAGTGCACAACCCCAGCAGCAACTGCAAGCTTGCCAGTGGGGTCGCCCCCATATCCGTCTTCCTGAAGAACTCCATCAACGTAGCCATCGGCTGTGACGGATCGAGCAGCAACAACAACCAGAACCTCTTTGAGGAGATGCACATCGCCACTTTGCTCAGTTCGGTCCATTCCGGGCACCTGTGCAACCTCAAGCCGTTTGATATGCTGAAGATGGCCACGATCAACGGGGCGAAGGCCCTGGGCCTGGAGAAGAAGATCGGCACCCTTGAAGTGGGGAAAGAGGCGGACATACTCCTCCTGGACCTTGGCAAGGCCCACCTGACCCCCCTGAACGACCCGTTCAGCGCCTTGGTCTACTCAGCCCAGGCCTCCGATGTCGATACGGTCTTTTGCCAAGGCAAGATGGTCATGGAAAAGCGCAGAGTCCTTGGCCTTGACCAGGACGAGATCCACAAGGATGTCAACTCACGATGGGATGCTATTCGCACCAGATGATATGTTGAAAATGTTAGGAAGAAAGTAAGAAAAATAGAGAGAAACCACAAAGGAGAAGCTACCCATGGATGAATCGTTCATTACCCTCCAGTTCAAAGAGGAGGCGCTCTTTCTGATAGACCAGAGGGTCCTGCCGGCCACCTATACCTACTTTGCCTGCAAGACATACCAGGATGTGGAGTTTGCCATCAGGGACATGGTGGTCCGGGGAGCTCCGGCTATCGGTGCAACTGCAGCCTATGGCGTCTATCTGGCAGCCGTCCAATATGCTGCCAACAAGCAGTTCAGAACAGAACTCAGAAAGGCTTGTGACTTCCTGGCCAAGAGCCGCCCGACTGCAGTGAACCTCGAATGGGCGATTGAGCGCATGTGGAAGGTTTTTCTGAAGGTTGAAAAGAATCCCACAGAAGAAATCCTCTCCGCCCTGAAGGATGAGGCTGATGCTATCAGAGCCGAGGATATCCAGACAAACAAGACTATGAGCAGGATAGGCAACACTGTTGTTCCACAGGGGGCGACCATCCTGACGCACTGCAATACAGGAGCCCTTGCCACCGCAGGCTGGGGAACCGCCCTTGGTGTCATCAAGGAAGCGTTCTATGACAAGAAGAACATCTTCGTCTACGCTGACGAGACTCGTCCACGCTTCCAAGGAGCGCGCCTGACAGCCTGGGAGCTGATGGAGGCGAAGATACCCTCAGCCCTGATCCCCGACAGCGCTGCAGCCACCCTGATCCGTGACGGCAAGATAGATCTGGTGATCCTAGGCGGGGACCGTGTCGCCGCCAACGGGGATGTGGCCAACAAGCTGGGCACCTTCTCCCTCTCGGTGATCTGCAAGCAGTACGGGGTGCCCTTCTACTCGGTTGTGCCGATCTCCACCATAGACTTCAACCTAGCAGACGGCTCGCTCATCCCCATCGAGGAGAGAGACAAGAACGAAGTCATCTTCGTTGGTGATACGCAGGTTGCCCCTCTTGATATGGAGGTCTTCAACCCCGCCTTCGATGTGACACCCCACCAGAACATCACCGGCATCATCACAGAAAAGGGCATCATCCGTCCCCCATTCAAGGAGAACATCGAGCGCTTGCGAAAGGGCGAAAGCCTGTAATTGCTCTGAAAGAAGATGCACTGTACAATGACAAAGGGCTCCTTAAAAAGGGGCCCTTTGGCTTGTTACCTGGCCTTTGACAAGAGATCCTATACAGAGAGATACGAGCATTACCAGCACGATAGGGCTTGAGGAGCTGAATAGGGTGAAATACAGAGGGCAATAAGGAAGGAGGGAGAAAAAATACTTTTTTTCTCCCTCCCCTCCTACGTTCCTTGTTTCTCATGCATGGGGCAACACACACCCCGCACCTTTGCGTTCCTGCTCAATATAACCCTTTTTCTGTTAGTTCCTACGCATACCGCAATATTCTCCCTCTGTTTTTATCTTTCCCTAAGCGCTTTACCAAGTGCCAAGCTTTCTATATTGTTATATACAGCTTCTTGCATAATTATGCACAGAAGCTGAGGAGTTACCCCATGCATGATGCAACCCAACGAGTGATGGACCGTGTGATCCAGCTCGATGCAAACCAACCTGAATTTATCCAAGCTGTCACCTCATTCCTATCCTCGATCGACAAGCTCGTCGATGATATTCCCCAGATACTCTACCACAAGGTGCTCGACCGCATGGTGGAACCGGAGCGGGTCATCATGTTCCGCATCCCCTGGTTTGACGATGACGGGTCAATGCAGCTCAACCGCGGTTTCAGGGTGCAGATGAACAGCGCCCTCGGCCCTTACAAGGGGGGATTGCGCTTCCACCCCTCAGTCAATCTCTCCATCCTGAAGTTCCTTGCCTTTGAGCAGACCTTCAAGAACAGCCTTACCGGCCTCTCCCTAGGCGGAGGCAAGGGAGGAAGCGATTTTAATCCCAAGGGCAAGAGCGATGGCGAGGTCATGCGCTTCTGCCAGAGCCTGATGCTGGAGCTGGGCAGACACATCGGGGAGGACACCGACGTGCCTGCCGGTGATATCGGTGTGGGCGGCAGGGAGATCGGGTACATGTATGGGCAGTACAAGCGCATCCATAACAAGAGTGTGGGTATCCTTACCGGCAAGCACCCCTCCTATGGCGGATCCTTCATCCGTCCTGAAGCCACTGGCTACGGCCTGGTCTATCTTTCCGCTGCGATGCTCGCTGCCCAAGGCAAGAGCCTTGAGGGCAAGAGCTGCCTGGTAAGCGGAAGCGGCAACGTAGCGCAGTTCACCGCTGAGAAACTGCTGACCATGGGGTCCAAGGTTCTCACCATGAGTGACTCAAGCGGTGTGCTCATCGACCCCAGCGGCATTGACGAACACAAGCTTGCATACATCAAGACACTGAAGAATGTCAGGCGGGGACGCATTGCAGAATATGCTCAGAAGTACAAGGATGCCACCTACATCCCCCACAACGGTTCAGCTCCATCGAACCCCCTGTGGGATGTGAAGGCCGATTACGCCTTCCCCTGTGCAACGCAGAATGAGATCAACGGTGAGGACGCGAAGAACCTTGTAGCCAACAAGATCCAGCTCGTCGGTGAAGGGGCAAACATGCCCACCACCTTGCAGGCTGAGGAGATTCTGATGGAAGGGGGAGTCCTGCTCGCACCGGCGAAGGCCTCCAATGCAGGAGGGGTTGCTGTCTCCGGCCTTGAGATGGCCCAGAACAGCCAGAGGCTGCAATGGACTCCAGCCCAGGTTGATGCACAGCTTTTGACCATCATGAAGAACATCTACAGCACCATCAGCGTGGCAGCGGACAAGTACAGCACAAAGAACAACTTTGTCGACGGTGCCAACATTGCAGGCTTCCTCAAGATCTCCGATGCCATGATAGCACAAGGGTATGTCTAACACTGGAGCAAAGCACCTAATTCATTATTCGCTGTACGGATGGCCATTTTTTTAGTATACTGGGAGGTAAGGAGACACAAATGAAAGATCAAGAATTTTACATTTGCAAAATTTGCGGGAACATTGCCTCTAAAGTCGTCGATAGGGGACCTACCCTATCCTGCTGTGGAGAAGAGATGACTACCCTGACGGTAAACACCGTTGATGCAGCAAAGGAAAAACATGTTCCTGTTGCAACAGTCGAGAAGAACATTGTTACTGTAAACGTCGGATCGGTAGATCATCCCATGACAAAAGAACACCACATCAGCTGGATCTATCTGGAGACAGAGAAAGGTGGTCAGAGGAAGAATCCCGTCATAGACGGCAAGCCTCATGTTACCTTCTGCATTGATGATGACAAGCCCATTGCGGTCCTTGCGTATTGCAACCTGCACGGACTTTGGAAAGTTGCCCTGTAGAGACCAAGAAAGCTACCCGGCCTTGCCTCCTTAGGGAGTTAGGCTGGGTTCGTACTATTCCTCGCTTTGCGGGGAATTTCTTTTGCCCGATCAGCTCTGTTCTTTTCAGAGTATGGGATTAAATTCTCTCTTAGTCACATCCCATCTTACAGAAAGTGCAAACCAATAAAAAAGGAAAAACGTTGACAGAGAAGAAAGAAGGAGAGCCCCACCCCACTTTGACAAACGCCAAAGAGGGGTGGGGCCTAAAGGTTCAGAAAGAAGTTTCTCAGAGAGGGGTGTTTTATTTGACCACTATCCTGAAGTACCGCTTCTTGCCTGCCCTGAGTAGGATCTCACCTTGCTCATCAAGGAAGGAGAGGTCGATCACAGCCTTGGGGTCGGTGATCTTGGTCTCCCCGACCCACGCTCCCCCACCACTGACCAGACGCCTAGCATCACTGTTGGTAGAAGCAAGGTCAGTTCGGGCAAAGAGAACCAGGACAGGGATACCCGCCTCAAGCTCACTTCTCTCCACTTCAAGGGCGTTCATCCCTTCCCTGCTTTCAGAACCGACTGTGGCAGAACCGAACATCGCCTGAGCGGCGCTCTGAGCCTTGTCTGCCTCCTCAACGCCATGGATGATCTTGGTCTGCTCATAGGCCAAGCGGATCTTGGCATCATTGATGTTGATCCCATCGCCCTCATACTGGGCGATTTCCTCAAGGGGGAGGAAGGTGAAAAGCTTCAGGAACTTAACCACATCCTCATCGTTAACGTTGCGCCAGTACTGGTAGAAGTCATAGGGTGTGAAGAGTTCGGGGTCAAGGAAGACCGCACCCTTCTCACTCTTGCCCATTTTCTGCCCGTCAGAACGAGCGATCAGGTTGAACGTCATGCCATAGCACTCTGCCGATTCTGTCTTCCTGATCAGGTCGATGCCTGCAACGATGTTGCCCCACTGGTCATCGCCACCGATCTGGAGCCGGCAGCCATGGTCGCGGTAGAGGGTAAGGAAGTCATAGGACTGCAAGAGCTGGTAGTTGAACTCGATGAAGGAGAGGCCCCGCTCGAGCCTGGCTTTGTAAGATTCAAAGGTGAGCATCCTGTTTACCGAGAAGTGGCGCCCGATCTCACGAAGGAAATCGATATAGTTCAGGTTGGTGAGCCAGTCTGCGTTGTTGAGCATCACAGCCTTGCCCATACCGTCTGCAGGATTTTCGGCGAAGTCCACCACTGTACTGAGCTGCTCCTTGATGGAGGCACAGTTGGAAGCCACCTCCTCAGGGGTAAGCATCTTGCGCAGCTCAGTCTTCCCTGAAGGGTCCCCGATCATGGCGGTGCCGCCTCCTACCAAGGCTATGGGGTTGTGCCCGGCAAGCTGCAGGTGGTGCATTGCAAAGAAGGGAACCATATGCCCGATGTGCAGGCTCTTTCCTGTGGGGTCTGCCCCCACATAGAAGGATACCTTCTCTTTGTCCATCAATGCGCTCAGTGCATCCAAATCAGTGAATGCCTTGATGAACCCGCGGTCCATCAAGGTCTTTAGTGCCTTGTTCATACCTATGCCTCTACTCTTTTGTACTCTTTGGTCGCTTTGTTGATGGTTGCCACCAACTCGGTGATGGGAATGCGAACCTGCTCCATGCTGTCGCGCATGCGCAACGTCACCGTATTGTCCTCAAGACTTTCATAGTCGACAGTGACACAGTAAGGGGTCCCGATCTCATCCATGCGGCGATAGCGCCTGCCGATGGCCCCGCTGACATCAAAGAAGGTCACAAAATCAGAGCGGAGCTCCTTTTCAAGCTTGGAGGCAAATTCGGCAATGCCATCCTTCTTTACCAAGGGGAGGACCGCCACCGTCACAGGAGCGATCGTGGGGTGGAAGTGCATCACGGTGCGCACATCCCCTCCTTCCAGGGTCTGTTCCTCATAAGCATCACTGAGAGCCATCAGGACGTTGCGGGTCAGCCCTGCTGAGGTCTCCACCACGTACGGGATGTAGCGCTCGTTGGTCTGGGGGTCGAGATAGTTCATCTCCTTGCCGCTGAAGGTCTGGTGCTGGGTAAGGTCATAGTCGGTTCGGTTATGCACACCCTCAAGCTCCTGCCACCCCATGGGAAAGAGGAACTGGATGTCATAGGCATCCTTGGCATAGAAGGCGAGTTCGTCAGGACCATGCTGGTGCCAGCGCAAGCTGGAGACCTTGATGCCCATCTTCTCATAGAAGGCCATCCTCTGCTCCTTCCAGTATACGAACCACTCTTCGTCACTGCCTGGCTTGCAGAACCACTGCATCTCCATCTGCTCAAACTCACAGGAGCGGAAGATGAAGTTCTTTGTCGTGATCTCGTTGCGGAAGGACTTGCCCACCTGTGCAATGCCAAAGGGAATCTTCACCCTGCTGGACTGCACAACGTTCTTGAAGTCCACATAGATGCCCTGGGCGGTTTCAGGACGGAGATAGATGGTCGAACCAGAATCGGCATCAGCGCCGATATGGGTGGAGAACATCAGGTTGAAGTTCCTAGGCTCGGTAAAGCTATCCTTGGTGCCGCAGGTGGGACATGCCCCGTTGAGGTCGATCTGGTCGGCCCTGAAACGGGATTTGCACTGTTTGCAGTCCACCATGGGGTCGGTGAAGTTCGACAGGTGTCCACTCGCTTCCCATACACGGGGGTGCATCAGAATCGAAGCGTCGAGTCCGACGATGTCGTCATGGATCTGAGTCATCTCCTTCCACCAGAAATCACGGATATTGTTCTTCAGCTGCACACCCATAGGACCGTAGTCATACGCCCCGTTCAGCCCACCATAGATCTCACTCGACTGGAATATAAATCCACGCCTCTTACACAGCGAGACAATCTTGTCCATTGTTACTTCAGCCATATTCTCAACCCTCACTCTTCAGCACTGACAATGCTGTCTCTATTCTTTCACATGTTTTTTCCTGCCCAAGCAGGGAAATCGAATCAAACAGGGGCAGGCTCACCGAACTGCCGGTAATAGCCACCCTCAGGGGCATGAAGACCCCATTTACCTTTACGCCCAAACGCGCTGCCAAGTCGGCCATAGCCTGCTCCATATCCTCGGTGGGAAGGCCTTCCGCCAGACCCTTCTTCAGGATCGCATACGCCCCTTCCAAGGCAGAGAGGGCGACAGAAGGCTCCACATTTTTAGCAACAAACAGCGATCGGTCACTATATTCTGGCTCCTCAAAGAGGAAGCGCGAGAGTGGGACCACATCGCTGAGAGTCTTCAAGCGCTCCTTCACCACAGGTACCAGGGCATCAAGCTTTGCCTGTACCTCAGAGGAGAGAGGCTCAGAGATGAAGCCTGCCTCCACCATATAGGGCAGCAACAGCGCCTCAAGGGCATCATCACTCATCTGGCGGATATACTGGCCATTGAACCAGTCCAGCTTCTTGTAGTCAAAGATCCCCGGGGACTTGCTGATCTTCTCCAAGGTGAAGAGCTCCTCAAGCTCATCCTTGGTGAAGAACTCCCTCTGTCCGTCATAGGACCACCCGACCATGCTCACATAGTTGGTCAGTGCCTCAGGCAGATACCCCTTCTCCCTGAAATCCTTCACAGAAGTGGAGCCATGGCGCTTGGAGAGCTTTTGGCCATCCTTGCCCATCACCATCGGAAGGTGACAGTACAGCGGGGCCTCCCATCCGAATGCCTCATAGAGCAAGATGTGAAGCGGCCCCGAGGGGATCCACTCCTGGGCACGCATGATGTGCGTGATGTGCATCGCGTGGTCGTCGATGACGTTAGCCAGGTGATAGGTAGGAAAGCCATCACTCTTAAGAAGGATGGGGTCAGGGCTCACATCGCGGTTGCGCCGGGTTATGTCACCCATGAGCACGTCGTGGATGGTGGTCTTGCCCTCGAGGGGTACCTTGAGGCGGATGACACTACTGAGGCCCTGCTTCTCAAGCTCGGACCGCTCTTCGGCACTAAGGCTTGAGCAGTGGCGGTCGTAGCCCTGCACCTCGCTCTTGGTCGCCTGCTGTTCAAGGCGAAGGGCGTCAAGGCGCTCAGAGGTGCAGTAGCACCTGTAGGCTTTGCCGTCGGCAACAAGCTGCTCGGCATAGCTCTTGTAGAGCTCAAAGCGTTCGCTCTGGATATACGGTCCATACGGACCGCCGACAACAGGACCTTCATCCCACTTGAGGCCAAGCCAGTTGAGCGTATCGTACAAATCCTGCAAGGATTCGTCGCTATACCGCTCCTGGTCGGTGTCTTCCACACGAAGAATGAATTTTCCCCCGTTGGCACGGGCAAAAAAATAATTGAACAAAGCTGTGCGCACTCCACCGATATGTTGCAGACCGGTTGGAGAGGGGGCGTAACGTACTCTAACTTCCATCAGGATATACTCCTTCTCATTGCTACTGTTGTACCGTAAAAACAAGATAATGGCAACAATCTGCTGAACCGTGCAAAGAGAGACACATACATCCACACAGCAGTCCAAGCATCCAATCGTGCAGGATTTCAGAATATCACCCTCAGTATATATCTTGAATGGTTTCCTCAATAAAACGGACCTTTATAGACCATTTCCCTTTGGAAAGAGGTCCGGGCATTGACCCTAATTCCTAATTTGGTATAGAGTTCTAACAATTATCCTAAGGAGGACTACCCTGTACGCTATTCCCACTACAACTGCATTCGGAGACGGCAACCACAAAGAGCTACGAAGACTTTTTACCATTCCAGCCATCCTGTTGGCCATGCTCTTCATCGCAGACAGTTTTGCTTCAAAGTTTGCTCTCTATTCGAGCAATTCCATGATACTTTTTTTGGTCATATCCCAGATCAGCCTATTGTTGGCCTACCACCTGCACAGCTCGATGGTACGCATAGGCAGGATTCCCTTTCTCCTTGCCCGTCCACAACGCAAGGAGTTCATCCTCCTCGTTGATGACATTCTCCTCAATCAGGAGTTTCGCAAGCTCAAGGGGTTTTTCCACCACACCAACCACATCTATGACCATGTGATCCGCGTCTCCTACATCTCGTACGTGATAGCCAAGGCAATGCGCCTCGACTACCGCTCTGCTGCCAGGGGCGGATTGTTGCATGACTTCTTCCTCTATGACTGGAGGGAGCGCAAGGCAAACGACCTGAAAAGATCCCTGCACGGAAGGGAGCACCCACACATCGCCCTGGCCAATGCCAGAGAGCAGTTTGAGGTGACCGACCTGGAAGCTGACATCATCGTCAAGCACATGTTCCCCAAGACCATGTCGATACCGCGGTACAAGGAGAGCTTTGTAGTCTCCCTGAGCGACAAGATATCCTCAGTCTATGAGTACTACGAACTGCTCAAGGGACGCTTCATGGCCCGCAACCTGAAAAGAGCGTAAGGAAAACCTCCTTACGCCCTTCTAGGGTGCCCTGCTCTGTAGGTCAGACTGCACCTACTCCTTCAACAACCAAGAGACAACACTCTCCATAGCCTTGTTCTGGGCAGGCAGATTCTTGTCGTAGGGCATGAAGTGGGAGGCTGCAGGGATATGCAGGTGCCTGTTTTCCCCCTTACCCCGTTCAATGACCAGGCGGCTCGCTGCCTGGGGGACTGTCTTGTCCAACCCACCGCTGATGATCAGGGTGTCGGCCTTGAGATGATCAAGAGCCGCTACAGCCTGACGGCGCACCCTCTCCAGCTGCCATACAGCCGGAGGAAAGACAAACGACCAGTACTCTGAACCGAGAAACTCATCGTCGTCCTCATCACCCTCATAGTAGAATTGGTACTCAGGATCACTTTTCCACGCCACCTTCTGTCGTTTGACCAGGTGACGAAAAATCCTGAGCTTCAATACAGGTATGGAAGGCACCAACAAGGCCGGGGCCAAGAGGGCGAGGCGCTTTGCATCAAAGGCGTCAGCGATGATGGTGGCTATCGCCCCACCCATCGAGTGACCAACCAGGAAGACACTCTTGTAGCTGGTAGAGAGCAGGGCATAGGCATCGTAGATGGTACCTATCCAGTCCTCAGCCTTGGAAGCCAGAAAGTCGTCCCCACTGGTGCCATGTCCGGGCAGGCGGGGGGCATAGCAGTCAAAGCCGGCCTCATAGAGATCCACACCAGGCCTGACGACCTCCCCTGGATATCCGCTGAAGCCATGGACAAGCAGGACAGCCTTTTCAGAGCGGCTCTGATGAACCATCTGCCAAGACCGGGCACACGTGCGCACAGGAGCCTTGTCCTGATAGTGATTTTTATTCCAGGCAAACACGTCATAGGAAATGTGCATCTTGGGTCTCCTTACCACGATTGCTTGAGAAGATTAAGCAAGTCTATTCTACTGCGTACCTTTGTCTTGGAGAAGATATTGGCCACGTGGTTGTTCACCGTATTGGCACTGATGCCAAGGTCTGCAGCTATCTCCTTGTTTGTCATACCATTGCTTACCAGCTGGATCACGGCAAACTCCCTCTCGGTGATATGATAGAGGCCAAGGTCCTCCAGGGCAAGGTCTTTCTTTCCGATGGCCCCCTCTCTGGCCAGCCTGACGAACTCCAGGAACAGGAATGTCATCACAGTGATGGAGAAGGCAAGGAAATACACCCCGTACATCAGAGGCTTGATAGTTGGGAAAAACAGGGAGAGCAGGATGGAGGGCAGCATGGCGGCACCGACGATGATGATGGTGATGCACGTTGCCCTGGCAGTCTTGTTCTCAATGGATGAGAGGTTCTTGAGCATGATGATTAGGCAGAACCCCACTACAAAGACGAACAGCAAGATCATCAGGTCATCGAGGGTCTTGCTGCCGGTAATGCCATGGAAGACTCCAAGAGAGAGGTAGACAAGGCCAAGCAGGGTAAAAATTGTCTTATAGGGATTCCTCCAGGGGTGTGCTATCACCCAAGTGGTGAAGTACGGCAGGAATACTGTCAAGAAGGCCACATCAGCGATGAAGACCGACCCGATCACGTAGCCCACAACCACAGAGGCTATTCCGGTAAGGAAGAGGGCCGAGATTAGCTGCAGGGCCAAGAGTATCATGCATCCCAACAGGGATGCATGGCAGATAATGAAGAATTTGGTCCAGTGATGGGAGGTATGCATGCTGTAGACGATGGCTAGTGCCAGCGTCATACAGCCTAGGGCAAACGAAATCATATAGACCAGTAAAGTCAATCCATTCACCACTCCTACCCCTTGTGCATACCCAACTGCTTCTGATTATGAGTAAGGTCTGCAAGCCCGCAGATCTCAGTAATATCATTCAGCAGCGGCACCAGTGATATGGCGGCAAGCCCAAGGTCCTTCTCCACCAGCCTGTTATAGGCACTTGCATTGAGGGAAGCCTTAGCCTTGGCAGGATAGAGCTTCAGATGCAGGTACATGCCCTCAGTCAGGAGATAGGAGGCATCAGGGGTAAAGCCTGGAAGGGATTTTTCCAAAGCGCTCGTTATCAGGGAGGGCTCACCGACAAATCCCCGTGGGGTCTGCAGGTGCAACAGATACCAAAGAGGCATGGAGGGGTTGGTCCACGATAGGGACACCTTCTTCTTTTTGGCATGTGGAAGCAGCCTCTTCACCTCAGAAGGTGCAATGGCAAGATCGGCAAGGCCAAACAGGACCCAGACAACCGAGTAGTTGCCCGTATTGCGATAGCGCGATGCGAGGTTGATCAGATTCTCAAGATCCTTGAACTCCTGCTCCCACACCACAGTGAGATTGGAATAACGGCAATCCTTGCGCATCTGGGAGAAATAGAGAGCTTCAGCTTCGGTGGCTGTAACTATCAGGATAGTCCTGCGCGGCTTGTTAGATATTTTTTTGCGTGCCATGGTCAGACCTCCTTGTCCGTATTGTCGTCAACAAAGTAAAACTCTGAAAGGATCGGTAGCGAACCAAAAGCTCCGTTCATATACTGGGACTGGGTCTTATCCCTGTTCTTGGAGTACTTGTAGTTGGCAAGGCTGTAGTAGACAGTTGCACTCTCGCTGTTCTTCTCAGCAAAGTAGATGCCATCACGCCTCATCAGGCCGGGTTGCAGCAGCGAGGGGTTGCAGTCGACGGCAAGCATCTGCGATCCATAGCCGGTATTGCTCGCCTCAAAGATCTCCACGATGTGCGCCAGCACATAGGGGTGCAGCAACATGCCGAAGTCATCAATGATCAGGGTCCTGGGTTTGATGAAGCTCTCAAAGAAAGCAACACCGACCAGGCAAAGACGCCTGAGACTCAAACTCTCCAAGGAGAAGTATGATGCGTAGTGCTGGGTGACGTTGGTGTGGACAAAGATAAGGCGGTCATCCTTGATCTTGATGTCTCGGATGTCGGTGATATCCACACTCCACAGGAAGTTGGTCAGCTGTTTTACCCAGGTGGGATGCTCGGTCAGCTGGGCGATGAGGTACTTCTCACTAAGGCTGGAAACACCCATGGGCAACAGGTGCAGGCACTCGTTGATCCAGGTGTAGAGAGGGAGGGTGGTCTCACTGCCCTTTTCCATCGAAGCGGTCAGGAAGGAGTGCTTTTCGTCAACCTTGTCGACGAGACGCTTCTTCTCCCCACGGTAGTTCTTACCGAAGCGGTACTTGTATGCGAGGTCCGCATCATCGAGCAGCAGGGAGGCCTCATTGAGCTTGCGCTCAAACATAAGCCGCTTTGACCGACCGATCATGCTGAACATGGACTCCTCATAGATCTTCTCCCGGTCAGCGACCAGGGTATAGATGGCAATGGTGGAATCCTGCGTCTCATCACCCTGTTCCATCACCACCCTGATGATGATGGTGGCCGGTTTGCCCTTCTCATCAGAGTAGGCAAATGAGGTCCCGCTGAGAATCTGCAACGGGTTCACCGTATCTTCAGGTGCAGTCACTATCCCTTTCAAAGCCTCAAGTGCCCTGACAAAAGAGCTCTTTCCAGCTCCGTTTGGCCCTATGATGGCTGCAGTCTTGATAAGTTTGAGCTTATCGTTGACTGAGACCACTTTTGACTCGGGAAACCTATTGTCCCTGACAGCTTCAAACGAAATAGTCTGTGCAGACTGTACGGACTTGAAGTTCGCAATAGTCATATCAAGCAGCATACGCTACCTCCTTACTTCACCCATCGGGTGAATATCATACAATCATCCCTTCCATCTTCTTGTAAACCTCTGGCCACTCATTCAGGACAGCAAGCATACGATTAGGAAGCGTCTCATCACCATGGTTATCCGTTGCAATAAGGTCCACCAGACCTGCCTCAAGGTAGGGCAAAGCGGAACCATCCTCAACGGCCTCAACATTCACCTGCACCAGTGCCCCAAGGGCAAGAAGGCGCTCCAACGCGGAGTTCGTGGGTGTCAGCCAACGATACCTCTCCACATGGGCTAGAATTAAGGTAAGGCCTTCCCCTGTCAGCTTCTCCAGGCGCGGGATGAGGTTTGCCGGGGGAAGAGAGAGGCCAAACTCGACCAGGCAGTATTTGTCTGCTATCGGAATGCACTTCAACTCCTCCTGGGTGCCTACAAAAAGCTCGCTACCCAGGTACGTGACCATCCCCATATCCAAAGCCACCTTAGAGGCCCATGCAAACGTCTCTCGCAGTGACCCGATATTGGTTGTCACGTACGGATTGTAGATATGGGGCGTAAAGGCAAGGGTTGATACCCCACTCTCTTTGTAGAGGCTCAACATCCGGGAGAAACCCTCAAGTGCGACATAGCCGTCATCAATCTGAGGTAATAGGTGACAATGAAAATCACAAAGGCCCATATGAAACTCCTGCTTGTGATTATACCCAGAAATAGGCGTTTGTGAAAGGATAAAGATGAGAGAGTTGTAATTTAGGCTATCAAGGGGTCAATACTCCACCATAGGGGCCGCTTGAGAGCCCTCAGAGTACATATGGTGCTTAACCATATGCACTTCACTGACCATATCGGCTATCGAAACAAGGCAGGGCGGAGCATCGCGCCCGGTAATGACGAGGTGAGGAAACCCTTTCCCAACCTTATGATCCTCCAACCAGTGGCAAACTTCCTCTGCATCGAGGTACCCCAGGCTTAGGGTATAGGTGAACTCATCCAGGACTATCAGGTCAAAGGCTGAGGTGGAGATCCACCTCTTCACCTGTTCCCACCCCTTGAGGGCGAGCTCTGCATTGGTCTTTGCATTGTCCCCGACCCAGGTAAACCCACTGCCGAAATTCTTCCACACAACGCCAAGCTTCAAAGCTGTGCGGTATTCGCCGCTATCGAGGCTTTGGGGATCGCCCTTGATGAACTGCGCGACAGCGCATGTGCCTCCGTGGCCCAAGGCCCTCATCAGCTGCCCCATCGAAGCGGTGGTCTTGCCCTTGCCTTCCCCTGTATATACCAGTATTCGTGCTTTCTTCATCATTGTGCCGTCACTATTTGTGTTTTGATCATCTTCCCATCGACAAGATCTACACTCCCGTCAATCTGCTTCATAGCCTGCTCCTGCTGGCTGACGACTGCTTTGAGCCGTATCAGCTGGTCATGGCTCTTTGGGTCCCCGCTTTTGTTGTACACCTCGTTCATCAGGGCGAGGGCTTCACAATACTGGCCAAGGCCTTCAAGCAACAAGGCTGCATTATACCCACTCGGTGTGTGAAGATTTTGCTCCCACATCTGGTTGAACACTGCATAAGCGCCTCTGAGATCACCCTTTTCAGCCATCTTGTACGCATGGTCGACATCAGCCTTGGGTTTGTTCGCCATCAGGGAGACTCTCGATTCAGTCCATGAGGGGGCAAGCTGCCTGGCAATTGTAGCAGGGATCTCCTTGACCATCGCATTAAAGAGAGGGAAGAAGGAGGGAGCGAATCCACTGGAGTAGCAACGCTCACTCTTATCCCGGCTTTCAGAGCCTGATCCAAAGATGGTCTTGCCCAGGCACGTCTCCTGAGATTTCTGTAGCGTGAAGCTCTGTGTGGCGAGGATCCTATTGGCATGCAGGTCTATGAGAGTATAGGTAAAGGTAATTGTGGCCTTCTGTTCAAGAAAGTATGAGCGCCCTGTCACCTTCTCGTAGGTTATTATTTTTGGAACATAGGGAGGATCTCCAGGATCAGGTGTTTTGGGTGCAGGATCTTCTGTGACCCACTCCTTGATATCCCTTCCTATGATCTGCTCTTCGCAGTTCATGTACGTGATGGAGCTCTGTAGCAGGGCATCAACGCCCTTCTTCCTGAGCATGGCATAGGAATCCTCACCACTCTTTGCCAGGATAAGGTAGGCATCGGTGGTCTCAGGGGGCAGGACGGTGAAGTACTCGGTGTTTACCATGGCATCGGCGAGGAATGCCGTGCTTGCATCCGCTACTTTTGCGTTGACACTCTGATTGAAGCCGCTGCTGAGGGTGAAGGAGGTATCACTGGAGCCCTTTATCCAAGGTGGGAGCGTCGAGCCCCGGGGGAAGGTATACATGCTGGTGGAACCGATGGCAATGGTACGGTGTTGGCTGACATCAACTTCGCTAGGGACGAGGTGTCGCACCTGTATTGATGTTGCACACGAGGTGAGGACCAGGGCCGCCACCAAACTCATTATACCGAGAACTGTTTGTTTCTTCATGAAAGCCCCTCCTCAGAAGCCAGATACTCAGAGGCTACCTGTATGGCTCTTGCCATGCCCCGGTTATCAGCTATGCCCTTGCCTGCTATATCGAATGCTGTGCCATGGTCCACACTGGTGCGCAAAAAGGGCAAACCCCAGGTGATGGATATGGTCTGGTGAAAATCCAAGGTCTTTGCCGCGATATGCCCCTGGTCATGGTAGAGCGAGATGGCGCAGCTGTACCTGCCCACTTTGGTCTGGTGAAATACCGAGTCGGCACCGATGGGACCGACCACATTGACCCCCCTTGCCCTTGCCTCGGCAATGGCAGGCTCGATGGCCACACCTTCCTCATCTCCAAAGAGTCCGTGCTCTCCACAGTGGGGGTTGAGCCCGGCTACAGCCATGGGCAGGGCCTTGTCAAAGACGCTGTTCGAGGAAAGTATGGCATCGCACAGGAGGATGGTCTTCAACAGGCTCTCCTTGGTGACTGCCTTGCACGCATCCGAAAGGGAGAGATGCCTGGTGTGGAAGAAGATCTTCATCCCCAAGGTATCGAACATGGTTACCGCTTCCTTTGAGCCGGTGAGGTGGGCAAGAATTTCCGTATGGCCGATATGTGGAATCTTTGCCGCTTGCAACGCCTCCTTATGCAGAGGTGGGGTTACGATCGCCTTGCAGTACCCCTCGCTGACCAGCGTTACACTCATCCTGATAGCATCGTAGGCGGCTTTGCCACACATGGCACTGACCTCCCCATAGGCGAACAGGGTGAGGTCCACCCCTTCGATATTGTAGAGGATGCGCCCGAGGCCTTCGCTTTGGGCAGCCTGCAACGAGGCAAGGTTATCCACCACAGCATCAAAAGCCCCCCCAAGGTGCAAATCCTTTGCAGTCTGTGCGAACAAAGGTGCTGATCCCACCACTACGACATGCAGTGATCCTGATGAACCAATCAATGTTTTAAGGAGTATCTCAGGCCCGATCCCCGCAGGATCGCCCATAGGAATGGCCAAATATTCGTCTCTGTTTCTCATATGGGCCAATCATAGCAGTGTGAAACGGAGCTGTCCAGAGTTACTGCAACCATACAGGAATGACCAATAAGCAATTGACAAGTGAATGAGCATCTTTTACTGTTATACCTAGAAGGGAAGAGAAGTTTTTCAAGGAGAAGGAACATGGCTAAATACCGTGATGAAGAGGAAGACCTCGATGATGAGGAAGATCGTTACTTCAGCAAGCTCGAAGATGAAGAAGATGCTTATTTGGCAGACCTGTACGATGCCCCGGAGGTAATTGAATTCGGCGATGATGACGACGAGCCTCTCGACAGTGAGGAAGACGAGGACGAGCTCATCGACGACGCTTTCATGATCGACGGTGATGAGTCGTTTGAGGATGTGGTCTTCGACGAGGAAGACGAGGATGATTTTTCACTCGATGACCTCGATGATGACGATGATTTCTAGAGCCTAGAGCACCATCAGCAAAACCTCCCCATGGTATGTTGGGGAGGTTTTTTATTTGCACTGAACGATCACCCAGGAAAACATTCAAAAAAAGAAAAAAGAAATCGGTTTTTTCATGTTTCTATGCAAAGATACTTGCATCCTTCCAAGTTACTATGTATAGTAACGCCATCACAAGGAGAACCACCATGAAAAAACTTGCCATCCTCATCATCGCCCTCATAATCCCTTCCCTCCTTTTAGCCCAGCCTGCCACCGAGACAAAAAAAGAGGGGGTTTCCATCGGCATCTCCAAGATGGTCTCCCACCCCGCCCTCGATGATATCGAGCAGGGCATCCAGGACTACCTCAACAGCACCACCATCAAGGCAACCTTTGACCTGCAGAACTGCAACGCAGAGATCAGCACCGCCATCGCAATAGCACAGAAGTTCAAAAGCGACAAAAAAGACCTGGTCATAGGAATTGCCACCCCTCCAGCCCAAGCCCTCGCACAAGTCATAACCGACAAGCCTGTGGTCTTCGGAGCAATTACCGACCCCCTTGCAGCGGGTCTTGTTGCAAACTATGACAGGACAGAGCCGACCAATATTGCAGGAATCTCAGACCTCAACCCTGTCGAGTTACAGCTGGATACTTTTTTCTCCATCACTGGAGTAAAAAGATTAGGCATGATCTACACCAGCAGTGAAGCCAACGGCGTTGCCATGATGGAACTGGCAAGGGATATCTGTAAAGCCCGTGGCATTGAGTTCGTAGCAGCGGCTGTGAGCAACTCCAGTGAAGTAAAGATGGCTGCCCAGTCTATCGTCGGACGCATTGACGGCATGTACATCGCCATCGACAACACAGTGGTCAGTGCCATTGCAGGCGTCAGTGATGTATGCAAGAAGGCAGACATCCCTCTTTTCAATACTGATACCACCAGCAGCGAGAACATCGACTTCCTCATGAGCTGGGGCTTCAACTACTACACCGTAGGAGTAGAGACAGGCAAGGTGGTGGAGAGGATCCTCAATGGAGAGGACCCCAAGGATGTCGGAGCGGTCTTCTTTGATGACCCCACTCAGTTCGAACTCTGGTTCAACCTTGATGTGGCAAAGAAGCTTGGCATCACCATTGATGAAAGGCTGCTTGCCTCAGCTGCTGTACTGGTCAAGGATGGAAAGATACAGCGCCCCTGATGGGTGTACTAGCCCTTGATACTCTGTTCCACCTAATAACTACCCATAGATACCCTTGGATGAAGAGAATCTGGATTGGATCCAGATTCTCTTTTTTAGTCCCTATCCATAGCTCTTCAGAACCAAAAGGTGGACGATGCACTGTGCACCGTCTTGCCCAATGCCCACCATGGGGGTACTCTTAGGACAGCTTTAGGAGGATCCCATGACCCAACCAATACAAAGGCGAACGGCCTTGACCTGCATAGTGCTGCTTATCATCTCGACGTTCCTGCTCACCGCATGCCTGCCGGGAACGCTCATCACCACAGTGGACAAGCCTGCAGGATTCTTCCTGGGCATCTGGCATGGGTGGATAGCCCCCATATCCCTCATTATGGGCTTCTTCAATCCCTCTGTCCGCATATATGAGGCGTACAATAGCGGCTGGCTCTATGACTTTGGCTTCTATATCGCGATCATCAGCGGCTTTGGAGGCATCTCCTTGGCAAGAAGGAAGTCAAGAAGGAAGTGACAATCGCTGTTTGCGATAGAGTATAAAGAACCTAACCAAGCTCTCCGGAGAAGCCTTCCGGAGAGCTTGCATATGTCCTCTTCCTTGTTCCCTCCATGCCTAATTGGTCAGTGTCCAATGCTCTGGAATGCTTTTTTAGCAGCATGTGCTCATACTACTACGCTCCTGGAATCCCAGTTGTGTAGGGAAAAATGGCTGGTTTGTTACGTGCACAACAACTCATATGCATAAAGTATGAATTAATATTCAATATTATGCATAATACGATTTACAAAAGACAAAAATAAGGCTATAGTTGCGCAATCGCAGTTGCCACATATCGGGAGGATACCTTATGAAAATCACACTTCGCACTCTAGCCTTATTGCTCGTCATACTTCTTAGCACTACATCCTTTATTTTTGCAGGCGGAGCCGCTGAAAAGCCGGCGTCTACAGGATACAAGGTAGGGGTATCAAAACTCCTTGCGCACCCAGCCCTGGATGCTGCAGAGAAAGGAATGATGGATTATCTTGCCACAACCGGCTTGGAGGTCTCCTTTGACCTGCAGAATGCCAACGGCGACATCTCAACAGCATCCTCCATCGCTCAGAAGTTCAAAAGCGACAGGGTGGATGTGGCTGTCGGCATAGCCACTCCCTCAGCACAGGCCCTTGCCCAGGTCTTCCCGATCACCTCTTCCACCCCGGTGGTATTCAGTGCCGTCACCGACGCATCTGAAGCCGGCTTGGTTGCAGCGAACATCGCAGGGGTTTCGGACAAGAACCCTGTCCAGGAGCAGATCAAGCTTTTGGTTGACCTTACCGGTGCCAAGACAATTGGAAACATCTACGCATCGGGAGAGGCCAACGGCGTCATCCTGATGGAGATGGCCAAGGCCGCTTGTGAAAACCTTGGTGTAGGCTTTGTCTCTGCTGCCATCAGCAACTCCAGTGAAGTCAAAATGGCAACCCAGGCCATCATCGACCGCGTCGATGCCATCTACATTGCTACAGACAACGCCGTCATCAGTGCCCTCGCCTCTGTCGACGATGTCACCACCAAGGCCGGCAAGCCCTTGATGAGTGCCGACCCCTCTGGAGTTGACGGGCTCAATGCCATGATCGCATGGGGCTTTGACTACTACAGCATCGGAGTGGAAACAGGCAAAGTGGTTGAGAAACTGCTCAAGGGCGAGAAAGCAGGATCGATTGGAACCGTCTATATCACCGATCCAACCAAGTTCGAGCTTTGGTTCAATCTTGATACAGCCAAGAAGCTTGGCTATACTATTCCGCAGTCACTGCTGGACAGTGCGGCTGTGCTCATCAAGGACGGAAAGACCATCAGGCAGAAATAGTCTGGGTCATTATAGAACCGCCACTCTTGTTTGAGAGCGGCGGTTTTTTCTTGTGAAGGGGTTTTACATGTTAGAAGGAATTTTCGTAGATGGCCTGGTCTTTTCACTTATGGTCATTGGCATTCTCATCTCTTATAGGATATTGGACTTTGCCGACCTGACGTGCGACGGATCGGTTGCAACAGGGGCGGCGGTGGCAACGATGGCAATCGTCAACGGCCTGCCGATATCTCTTGCCCTGCTGCTCTCCTTTGTTGCAGGGGTACTGGCCGGCATGGTGACCGCAGCCATACACAACAAACTGAAGATACCCGGCCTCCTGGCAGGAATCCTCACCATGACGATGCTCTATTCGATCAATTTGCGCATCCTGGGCAACAAGGCCAACGTACCGCTCTTGCGCGTCGAGACGCTCTACTCAAAGCTTCCCTCTTTCTTCACCACCCTTTCACCGGAGTGGGCCTCCCTTGTAGGGACGCTTGCGGTAGTCCTGTTTGTAAAGGTACTCATCGACATCTTCTTCCGCACCGACTTGGGAGTCTCCATGGGTGCGATGGGAGGCAATGAGCAGATGGTCATCAGCCAGGGCATCAATCCTGAGGTGCTCAAGCTCATGGGTATCGGACTGTCCAACGGCCTGATCGCCCTTTCGGGGGGACTGCTTGCCCAGTACCAGGGCTTTGCTGATGCAAACCTCGGCCAGGGCATGATCATCCAGGGCCTTGCTGCCATCATGCTTGGGGAGTTCCTCTTCTCCACCAACCGGATATCCCTTCTTACCCTGCGCGCCATATTTGGCGCCATCATGTACAAGGCCCTCATGTTCTTCGGACGAAAATACGGCTACCTGATCCATATCACCCCCAATGACTTCAAGTTGCTCACTGGCATCCTGGTCATTGCCTCCCTGTTCATAGCCCAGACAAGAAGCCTGGCTTCATCCAAGGGGGCTAAGAAAAAAGCCATTGCACGCTCCATAGCCAAACATGAAGCCACCCTGAAGGAGGAGAACTGATGCTTGAAATAACCAATATGACCAAAGTCTTCTACCCGGGCACTGTCAATGAGAAGATGGCCATCGATGATGTGAGCCTGCATGTGAACAAGGAAGATGTCATCTGTGTGGTCGGTTCCAATGGGTCGGGAAAATCCACCCTGTTCAACCTGGTCAGCGGAACCTACCCCCTTACCAGCGGCAAGATCATCTTCGATGGCACAGATGTGACCAACAGCGCAGAGTACAAGCGGGCGATGACCATCGGGAGAATCTTCCAGGACCCCACCAAGGGCACCGCTGCAAACATGTCCATCGAGGACAACATGATCACAGCCGCCACCAAGGGGATGAAAGGATTGCGCGTAAGCCTTAATAATGAGAAGCGTAAGTTTTTCAGCCACCTTCTGGAACCCATCGGGTTGCAGGACAGGCTGAAGGACAACGTGGGGCTTCTTTCTGGGGGCCAGAGACAGGCCCTCACCCTCCTTATGACCGTCATGAGCAAGCCCAAGATGGTCCTGCTTGACGAACACACGGCGGCTCTCGACCCCCGCAACGCCCAGATAGTCATGGCCCTCACCGAGCGTTACATACGGGAGTACAGGCTGACAGCCCTGATGGTCACGCACAACATGCAGTTTGCCATCGACTTCGGAAACCGCCTGATCATGATGGATGAGGGGAACATCATCTTGGATGTCGCAGGGGAAGAGAAGTCCAAGCTTACGGTGGAGAAGCTTGTCAAACTCTTCAAGGACCTCAGGAACAAGACCTTTGACAGTGACCAGGGCCTTCTCACAAAAGGCTAGAGTACATTTGATGAACAAGGGGGACTTGCTCTCAAGCCCCCCTTGTCCCTACAGTTTTTAGCCCCTATGATAGTGCCGAGGTTCTTGTCAGTGAAAAAAGCAGAACGCCGATCCTTGGGAGATGCCCTGTTCTCCCCCCAGTTTCTTCGTAGGCTCATCCTACCTCTGATCGCAGAGCAGTTTCTTGCCGTCACCATTGGTATGGCCGATACCATGATGGTGGCATCAGTCGGAGAGGCTGCGGTGAGTGCCGTCAGCATAGTCGACGGCATATCCTACCTCATCATCCAACTCTTCGCAGCCTTCGCCACAGGAGGCGCGGTTGTAGCGAGCCAGTACCTGGGAAGGAAAGACCGGGTTTCGGCCAATGATGCGGCCAAGCAGCTGTTCATCCTCTCGGTGGTGGTCTCCACCGTGCTGCTCATTCTGTGCATCCCGGTACGCAAGAACATCATCATCCTCATATTCGGCTCGCTGGAAGCGGATGTCCTGGCCAACAGCACCGTATATTTCCTCTATATCCTCCTGTCCTTGCCATTCCTCGCCTCCTACAATGCCTGTGCGGCCCTGTTCCGCTCCATGGGTAACAGCAAGGTCTCACTCCTTGTAAGCACCCTGATGAACATCATCAACATCGTAGGCAACGCCTACTTCATCTTTGGCCTGCACCTTGGGGTAACCGGAGCAGCGCTTGCCACGCTGCTCAGCCGGATGGCAGCTGCCATCATCATGGTCATCCTGATAAGCAACAAGGCAAACATAATCTTCATCCATAAGATATGGAAATTCGAATGGCACTGGGAAAAAGTGAAGAAGATCCTGCAGATTGGGGTTCCCACAGGCATTGAAGGGAGCATGTTCCACATCGGGCGCTTGATGGTCCAGGGCTTCATTGCCTCATTCGGCACCGTTGCCCTTGCCGCCAACGCCATCGCAGGCTCCGTCTCTTCTCTGGCCAATATCCCAGGAGGGGCCATAAACATGGCCTCCATCACCATCATAGGGCAGAGCCTCGGGGCAAAGAAGCCCGAGCAGGCGGTCCACTACGGCAAGTGGCTGCTGCTGATAACCTATGCCTCCATGGGCATCATGACCATCCCCATCTTCATCTTCACCCCCCAGATAGTCCACCTCTTCAGTCTCTCCGCCGAAGCCTCGCTCCTTGCAAGCAACATCATCAGGACAGCGATGGTCGCAACCGCCGTCATCTGGCCGATGGCCTTCACCGTCCCCAACTTCCTCAGGGCAGCAGGGGATGTGAAGTACACCATGATCGTCTCGATGTTCACCATGTGGGTCTTCAGGGTGGGCTCAAGCTATGTGCTCTCCTTCCAGTTTGGGTTTGGAGTTTATGGAGTATGGTTCGGCATGTATATCGACTGGTTCTTCCGAGGGGTGCTGTTCATCATCCGCTTCCTCAGGGGAAAGTGGAAATTATTAGAGGTGATCTGAGCAAAAATGTCTTGAAACGAGTGTAGAAACCTTGAAAATCCACTGCTTCTGTGTGAGAAGCTCTCTCTAAACAGAGCTATCAAGGCAGCAGAATAGAGAGCTTTCAACTCTCTGTTCTGCTGACTTCTTCTCTCATGGTTTTTCAAAGAATCGAGCGACAGGGGCCAAAACTTCATCTATTTCTTGCGAAGAAACATCTTCAGGAAACAAAACCACATATGCATTGTTGGAAAGTTGCACTATACCCGTTTTCCCCAACAGCGAGTTTGCACGCTCACCGGTACCCCTATCAATTCTTTGTGGAACTACCTTAGGTGCGATGGATACAGTGTCATCGGTAAGGTTGTAGACCATATCCAACTCAGGCAGGGTAACTTTCATATCCTGCGACAGTGATTCAATTTCCTGTTGTAGTTTGATTCTTGAAGAGTCTTGCCCATGATTGAGAAACACCTCAGAGAGTATGGTATTGGGGACTTTACCATGCTTTGAGCACACATATTCACGGAGCATATGCATATCGGCATGCCCTGAATAATAGGGAGAAAGGTCAATGACACTAAGTTTGATGTCAGAGAGCCAAATTTCCGGATTGTTTAATTTGATCAGAACTTTCTCATCCTCACTCAAACTATCATCTGCCAATTTTTTCAAGAGGGACCCATTTGTGCCTTCTGCCTGATACCCTGTCAAAGCAAGTACAGTATCCTCATCAGCATAGAATTTCTCAATAAGAAAAGGCATATAGCCATAGTCACACATCCCCGAGGAAGAGAGGATAATGTTTGTTTTGGTTGGGATCAAGGGCAGCATGAATTCTTGTTCCACGAGTTGATTTTTAGCATACTTTTTTTTCGGGCTTTCAATTTGCCTGCAAAATCCTGTAAAAATCTTTTTAAGCACGTACCGGATACTCTCTACCTCTTCCCTGGTTGTTGGGTGCTTCCCGACAAAGGCATCACGAAACGTGTTGGAAAGATATTTGAACTTCAATGTGCCCCCTTCCTGCATAAATACATCCCCAAGCATTTCTGCATAGACTTTGGAGATTTCATTCAACATCCCAGGCATGGTAGAGACAGTGAAGCTTTTGGTCTCTTCTGTTCCCATGATTCTGTTCTGCTCATCAACGCACGCCCGGATGAACTCATCACTGAGATTCTTGAATTGGACTTCAAGATTAAACTCCTCACGAGGATAATGCTTTTCCCAAAGTTTTTTGACAGAATCTGTTATAGCTTGTTTATGGCTCTCCTCTTTGCTTGATTCGATTGCCTTTGCAATCGAATATGCTTTTTTGGTTTTGTAAAAGTTTGCAGTGTAGGTAGGACCTTTGACTTTTTTTATTTCACTGAGATAAAAAAGGTCAAGCATCACTTCCTGTGCCCGATGCTGGGAAAACACCGGGATGATGAGCGTTTTGTTATTGTTCATAGCATCCCTGACAACCCTTTCCAATGCCAGCAACCGCTTCTCAAAAGTATAGATAGGGTCCCTTTCCCTACCACCATAGGTTGATTCCAGAATAAAATAGTTTTTTATCCCCTGAAAATAGGGGTACTGCCAGTTTTTGGCGATGAAGGTGGAGTGCTCCTTGGTATCGGCCGTACCCACGTCACCTGAGAAATGTACCGATTTGTACGCATCTTCTTCTGAATCAGGGCGCCATTGAAAATAGTATGCTGTCGAACCTAAAATGTGTGAGGTCCTGAGAAACCCTACGGTAAAGTTGTTGTGAAGGGAAAGATACGTTTGCCCGAACTGAAAATCCCTGCCCTTATTTTTTATAGTATCGACTAGAAACAGTTTATCCGTGAGGTCATAGAGCAACTTTTCAGTTTCGTCTCTCCTGTCAGGTATGGTGTAGTAATCTTTGAGCATTATCTCCATCAGAGAGGCTGTAGCCTTGGTGCAGTATATATTTCCTGCAAACCCATTTTCCAACAAGTCTGGCAGTAGCCCTATGTGATCGATGTGTGAGTGGGTGATGAAGACTCCATCGAGTTGTTTGGCAAGCTGCAGTATCGCTTCTTTTTGTCCATCGGGCTCTTTTTCTTGCTGCATGATCCCAGCATCGACCAGATAGTGCAACGTCTTTCCATCAGCATCACTATATTTCATATAGGTACAAGAACCGGTGACGGTGTTAATTGCTCCTAGGAACCGAATTTCAAGCATATTTTTTCCCATGTAATCGCCTTTTTCTGTTTCGTAAATCATATGAATTGCTGTAACTGAACGCTACCAACACTGTACTTGGTGTACCATTTTTGCTTCAAACTGCAACATTGATGGCAGTTTCTGCCAAGCAGAGTAAAAATGTGACTCTGCAACAGTACAATGTGTGCTCCTAGCCAAACCAATATGGAGGCCAGAATCCTCTGAGTTCAATGTACAATAGTCATACGCATACAATACCTGCGCATAGGGTGGACTGATCTTACTACCTGCAAGCTGAAAGCATAGCATGGATGGTAACCTATCGGGTGTTTAATGACTCTATCTTGTTGTAGTAGAAGCAAAGAGGGTTGAATATGGGATTCAACCCTCTTGTTATAACCTCATATCAACTCTAAGATAGAGAAGAGGTCCCTGTTTGTGAATACACTAGCACATCGGTCATTGAAAGAACCGTTGTTCTCCCGACGGTTTCTCTTCATGCTCATCGTCCCCTTGATAGCAGAGCAATTCCTTGCCATTACCATCGGCATAGTCGATACGGTGATGGTGGCCTCTGTCGGGGAGGTTGCGGTAAGTTCAGTGAGCATCGTCGACAGCATATCCCACCTCATGGTCCAGCTCTTTGCCTCCTTTGCCACAGGAGGGGCTGTAGTTGCCAGCCAGTACCTTGGAAGGAAAGACCATGCTTCAGCCAATGATGCAGCCAAGCAGCTGTTCATCCTATCGTTGAGTGTTGCCACCTTGCTGCTCATCCTCTGCTTGCCTATCCGAAAAGCGATCATATCGTTGATATTCGGCTCCATCGAGGCCGATGTACTCGCAAGCAGCACCATCTACTTCAAGTACATCCTCCTCTCCCTGCCCTTTCTCGCCTCCTACAACGCCTGTGCGGCCCTGTTCCGCTCCATGGGCAACAGCAAGGTCTCCCTCCTTGTAAGCACCCTGATGAACATCACCAACATAGCAGGCAACGCCTACTTCATCTTCGTCCTCGACATGGGGGTGGGGGGTGCGGGTCTTGCAACCCTGCTCAGCAGAATACTAGCGGCAACCATCATGGTCGTCCTGATAAGCAACAAAAACAACATCATCTTCATCCATAAGATATGGAAGTTCGAATGGCATGGGGGCAAGATAAAAAAAATCCTCACGATCGGCATCCCCACTGGGATAGAGGGGAGCATCTTCCATATCGGACGCCTCTTGGTGCAGAGCTTCATCGCATCCTTCGGCACGGTAGCCCTTGCAGCCAATGCGATAGCCAACTCCGTTGCCTCACTGGCCAACATCCCCGGCAGGGCGATCAACATGGCCTCCATCACCATCATAGGACAGAGCCTTGGGGCGAAGAGGCCCGACCAGGCTTCCTTCTATGGCAGAAGACTGCTTATACTCGCATATGCCTCCATAGCCATGATCACAGTGCCGATTTTCATCATCACCCCATCTGTGGTGAACATCTTCAACCTTTCATCCGAAGCCTCGCTCCTGGCGAGCAACATCATCAGGACCGCGATGGTGGCAAGCACCCTGATCTGGCCATTTTCCTTTACCATCCCCAACTTCCTCAGGGCAGCGGGGGATGTGCGGTACACCATGATAGTGTCCATGTTCAGCATGTGGGTATTCAGGGTAGGATCAAGCTATGTGCTCTCCTTCTACCTGGGATTTGGAGTCTATGGGGTCTGGTTTGGGATGTATATCGACTGGCTGTGCCGGGGTACGCTCTTTTTCATACGATTCGTACGGGGCAAGTGGAAAACAAAAAAGGTGATCTGATCGATCACCATATTTGTTGGACATTAGTATGGAAAGGGGGAAAAGAGAGCACCCACTAGAGTAGTGGTATACTCAGTCCTGCTCGTCTTCTTCCTCATCATCGTCCTCTTCCCCTTGTGACTCTTCGCTTTCGGTGTCCGCATCAACGGCAGCACGACTTTGCCAGAGCTTTTCCAGGGAGTAGAAATCCCTGAGCTCCTCACTCATCAGGTGGATGACAATATCGCCACAGTCCACAAGCTCCCATCCATCACCCTGGGGTGACTTATGGCGGTTGGCTACAGTGAGATCAAGGGCGTTGATCTCGCCCCACAACTCGTGGGCAACGCCCTTGAGGTGTCCTACGCTGTTTACCGTTGCGATGATAAAGCAATCAGCCCAGGAACACTGCCCTTCAATATCCAGGATATTGACGTTCGTGCACCTGTGGTCTTCTAAAAACTGGCCAAGCTTTTCTGCATTGGCCGCTACCGTCGTATTCATCAAATCATTCTCCTTCACTCGAGAAGCAAGGCGCCTGTGAGCCATCGGCCCAGGTATTCCTTCAATAACTTCCAATCAGTGTCTATATCTATCGAAACAAACTGCCCCACATCATAGGTGTGGCAGCTCTTCATCTTCTGCAGCAGGGCCAAGCCATCCGGGAGGCCCGTCAACAACTGTAGTGTACTGACGAATGGGGTTTTCCTCAAGTCGCCAGCTCTAGAAACCAGGACAGAGAGCGAGAGCTCATCGGTCACTTCCGAACGTGCAATACCAAGGCTTTCACTGGCCAAGGTGGTCAGCAGGGAGCGAACTTCAGCAAGAGAGCGCTCATCACTGCCGAAATATGCCTTGGCAGGGATGCCCAGCAAGCGTGGCAGGGCATCCCTCGGCTCAAGGCCCTCAGAGAGGGCATACCCCTGTACAAGGGGGCCACCCATGCTCAGGACAACCATATGGGTACCCTGCACAACCAGGACAACGCTTTCAGAGCCGAAAAAGCCATAATACGCTTCCCTCTTGTCGGAGGTGCACCCCGAGCAGAGCACAAGCAGGAGCACAAGTCCCATACCAAGGATCCTCTTCATAGGAGCCCTCCAGAGAGAATGAAGCTCTTCAGCTCCTTTGTACATCCTGCAAGATCTTTGCCCTTTGTATGAAGGTATCGCCCCTGCATCCTAAGGATCTCCAAGCAGACCATCTCCAGCGATGGCAATGATCGCAGGCTCTTTCTTGTCGCATCAGTGATATGGGTCCTGCCGTCCTCGATGTAATCAGCGATGAACAACACCAGCCCAAGACGCCCCATACCCACGCTTCCCAGCGTGTGGTAGCGCACTGCCAGACAAAGAGAGCTTTCATACCCCTTCTCTGCCAACAGGTGGGCCCCTACAGGTGCGTGCAGCAGGACGGGGTCCCCCTTCTCTTCTGCCTCCAGCTGAAGGCAGTGCTCCTTTGCATAGGAAAGAAGCTGCCCATCACCCCACTCCCTGGCAATATCATGCAGGAGGGCTGCCTGGGTACAAAGCTCCCGGTCCAGCCGTTCCCCATACTGCAGGACCAGGCTCAGCGAACTCTCTGCTGTCGCCTTGCTGTGCAGGAACCTCTTCTCGCTCATCAGGGAGGACAGGGCCCTCTCAAGAGCGATAGAGCTTGTTCTGCTGGACATAGGCGGCAACCTCCTCCTGCATCAAAGAGCGGATGGAAGGGGGAAGCTCCTCATCCCCGCCCAAGCGGGCACAAGCCTCGCGGATGGCGGTGGATGAGTCATCAAGGGGGATGTTGTCAATGTATTCAAGGTCTACAGCGCTGTCATGGAAGGCAGCTGCCTCCCCTTCGCGCCTGATGACCACAAAGGCGACCAGCTCCTTCAGCTCGTCATACTTGTGCCACTTCTCCAGCGAGGGGAGCAGGTCGTCACCCATGACCAGACCGAGCCTGCCCCTGATGCCATAGGTGAGGTAGAGGTGTTTGACCGTGTCGTAGGTGTAGGAGACCCCTCCCCGCTCTATCTCGCAAGGGTCGCTCAACAGTTCGAGTGGGGGGTCGTCCGGATAGAGCTCCCTATAGGAAGCGAAGCTGAGATGGAGCATGGTAAGGCGGTGATGCGCCTCTATCAGAGTCGCATCACGCTTGAAATTGTTTTGTGCTACGGGAATGCATATGAACCGCCTGTACCTGGTGGTGGTTGCCACCGTGTGGATCAGGTGAAGATGGCCAAGATGTACCGGATTGAAACTTCCTCCCACCATAGCAGTGGCGACTGGCTTGACCACCTTTTCCCCCTAGAGTTCGAAAGGCTCGTCAGGATACTCGGCTTCCATGTTCACGGAAGTGGAAAACCCACCTACGCTACTGTCACCAAGGGCCTGGAGAGTCGGGTTTTCCGTATCCCCCACCATCTTGATGAATGATTGCCTGACCTCTTCGAGGCCGATGTCCAGGTAGACACACAATCCTATCACCTCTTTGTCAGGGTACTTCGCCTGCAACTCTGCAAGCCTCTCCTTGGTTCCCGGCTCATCGAGCTTTGTCCCAAGAATAACCTGTTTCTTATCCAAAAGCAAAGGTTCAAAGGAAGCAAGCTCATTGCACAGGATATCGTAGGCATCAAGGTAGCGGTCATCACTGAGGTCAATGAAGAATGCCAGCCCTGTAGTGCGGTTGATATGCCTGAGAAACTTGATTCCCATGCCGGTTCCTTCGCTCGCCCCTTCCAAAAGGCCGGGGATGTCGGCAAGCACGATGTCGTGGTCACCATAGCGAAGCATACCCAGTTGAGGAATCTTAGTGGTGAAGGGGTACCCTGCAACTTTGGTACGGGCATTGGTCAGCATATTGAGCAGAGAGGATTTTCCCGCATTGGGAAATCCTACAAAGCCGATATCGGCAAGGACCAGAAGCTCCACACCGATACGAAACTCCTGTCCGGCTTCACCTGGCTGGGCGAAACGGGGAGCCTGTCGTACAGAGGTCTTGAAATGATAGTTGCCCTGGCCTCCGCGGCCACCGGTCAGATACACCCATCGCTCCTCACCTGTGAGGTCCTTGATGAGCTCTCCGGTGTTGGGATCCTTGAGCACGGTCCCCGGAGGGACAGCGATCTCAATGTCGTTGCCATCACGGCCATAACATCGATCCCCTGAGCCATTACGCCCATTTTCCGCACGATAGGAGCGCACCATCTTCAGATGGCCAAGGGTCCTCAGGTTGTTCTTCACTACAAAGACAACATTGCCCCCACGCCCGCCATCGCCACCATCCGGTCCGCCCTTGGGAACATATTTTTCCCTGCGGAAGGAAACACAACCGTTGCCCCCGTTTCCGGAGGCAACATCAATATAGGTCTCATCTGAAAATCCAAACATGCGTTCGTCTACTCAGGCCATAAGGCCAATATCGGTAGGTAAAACTACTCAGTTACGATGCTGATATACTTACGGTTCTTTTTTACGTGGAACAGTACAGTACCTGCAGCTTTTGCAAAAAGGGTATAATCAGAACCCAATCCTGCATTTTCGCCAGGGTGGAATTTGGTTCCATGCTGACGTACGATGATCTCACCGGCTTTTACCACCTGGCCACCGAAGCGTTTGACGCCAAGGCGCTGTGAGTTGGAATCGCGACCATTGCGGGTGCTACCACCACCTTTCTTATGTGCCATATTCCTTCCTCCTTAGGCGATAATCTGATCGATTGAGATCAGTGAATACTTCTGTCTATGACCTTGGGTCCTAGTGTATCCTTTGCGGCGTTTCTTTTTGTACACCCGAATCTTGTCACCCTTGAGGCTTCCTTGGAGGGTTGCCTTGACCATAGCGTCTGCTACATAGGGGGTGCCAAACTTTGCATTGTCCTCATCCACAATGGCGAGAACTGTTTCGTACTCAAGCGAAGAGCCTTCTTCTTTCTGGCTGATGTAATCAACCCGAACGGTCTGACCTTCGATTGCTTTGTACTGTTTTCCGAGAATTTCTACAAGTGCATACATATCGATTTGCATCCTTACGTTTAGTTTGTGCCCTCCTCTTATACCATGCATCAAAGAGTAACTTCAAGCTAATCATGAGATAAATGATTGAAAAACAAAGAAAAAGTAGTTGATAACCTACCGACCGATAGGTTAGTATTGGGTATGAATACCTCAACAACCAAACAAAAGCTCATACTATCGCTGCTGGAACTAGGATCGAAGAAGGGCATAGACAACGTCTCCATAGCCCATCTGGCCAAGGAGAACGACATCTCCAAGGCTTCGGTCTTCCACCACTTTACCAGCAGGGACGACCTGGTCGCGTCCTTGTTCGCCTACTGTAGGAAGCTCGCATACTCCCAGCAGGTCACCATCTCATTCGCAGGCAAGGCCAGCGATGTCCTGTTCAGGGCGATGGACCACTACAGTGATGTCTATACGACCGAGCCCCTGTCATGGTTCTACAGCATCATCGAGGCGGAAAAGCTCATCCACCCGGAAGCCTCTGCAATTGCGAGCACCCTCTCAGAGATGTTTGACGCGCAAAGCAGGGTCCTCATAGAGGAGCTCGCTGAGACGGGAAGACTGGAGATTGAGGATTTGGACTTGGCCATCGAGATGTTCAGCTCAACGGTGCAGAACCTCCTCTCCAAGACCCTGGTCGGCAAGGATGTCGACCTGCCTTGGAGAGAGGAGAGGTTCATCACCAGCTTCTGCGCCCTGTACAAGGGTGAGTAGGCCTACATCGAGTGCAAAAAGGGGATGCCGACCAGGGCAAATGCGTTCTTGAGAACCTGCATCACCATCGCAGAGAGTTCGATCCTTGAGCGGACAAGCTCGTCACTTCCTGCCTTGAGCACCGGGTTGTCATGGTACCAGCGGGAGAACAGCCTGGAAAGCTCATACAGATAGACACAAACAAGCGAAGGATCCAGCTCCGCCCCTGAACGGGCCACCACCTCAGGGTAGAGGGCGATCTGCTTGATGAGCTCGCGCTCATCGCTGAGGGTGAGCAGACTGCTGTCAAAGCCGAGCTTGGTCCTGTCGCCTCCCTCACTTTCGTACTTGCCCAGCATGCTGGAGATCCTTGCCCCCATATACTGCAGGTAAGGGCCGGTGTTCCCATTGAATGAGATGGACTCAGCAGGGTTGAAGATCATGTCCTTGAGGGGGTTCACCTGTAGGAGGTAGTAGTTCAGAGCTCCCAAGGCTATCGAGGATGAGGTCTTCGCCACATCACCGACCTGCTCCTCACGCTGTTTGGCAGCGATCTCCCCGGCTGCCATGGCGGTCATCTGGGCAACCAGCTCATCAGCATCCACAACCGTACCTTCACGGCTCTTCATCTTTCCGTCAGGGAGGTTGACCATGCCGTACGAAAGGTGGTGCAGGTCCTCTGCCCAGGTGTATCCAAGCAGCGACAGGACATGGAAGAGCACCTTGAAGTGGTACTGCTGTTCGCTTGCCACCACATAGATGAGGGAGTCGAACGGCCAGTCCTTGTGCCGCATGATGGCGGTCCCCACATCCTGGGTCATGTACAGGCTCGTTCCATCCTTACGCAGCAGAACCTTCTTATCCAGCTTGACCGCCTCGAGGTCGACCCAGACCGAGCCGTCCTCCTCGCGGTAGAAGACACCCTTCTCAAGGCCCTTGAGAATCTCGTCCTTGCCGTACTTGTAGGTCTCGGACTCATAGTAATAATGGTCAAAGCTGATGCCCATGCTCTTGTAGCTTTCGGCAAGCCCGTCGAGAGTCCACTTGTTCATCTTGTGCCAGAGCTCCATCACTGCAGGATCATCCTCTTCCCACTTCTGCAGCATCTGCTGAGCCTGAAGTTCGGCAGTAGCTTCCTCTTTTGCCCAAGCGGCAAACTTGACATAGTACTTTCCTACAAAGTGGTCGCCTTTCATCCCTGTCGACTCAGGGGTCTCCCCATTGCCGAACTTCTGGTAGGCGAGCATGGACTTG
This sequence comes from uncultured Sphaerochaeta sp., assembly GCA_964527665.1. Classification (GTDB taxonomy): domain Bacteria; phylum Spirochaetota; class Spirochaetia; order Sphaerochaetales; family Sphaerochaetaceae; genus Sphaerochaeta. The sequence goes on along the minus strand of CAZGOK010000001.1, from coordinate 1,306 downwards.
CAGATGTGCACCCCGCGGTTGTTGATCAGGTTCACCTTGCGTACAGTCGCTCCGTTTGCCTTCAGAATAGAACTGATGCTCTCCCCTATGCTATCGTTGCGCATATGGCCCAAGTGCAGGGGCTTGTTGGTGTTGGGGCAGCTGAACTCAACGGTTATGCGCTTGTCACAGAGGCTCTTGTTCGTACCATACAGGGAGCCTTCCGCCTCAATGGCAGAAGACAGGGAGGAAGCCAAAGCTCCCATATCAATGCGGATATTCAAATAGGGACCTGCTACCAGCAGCTCCCCCAAGGGACGATCAGAGAGTTTCTCGATACGGGCCTTGAGAGTAGAGGCGAGCATGGGAGGGGCTGTACGAAGAATTTTCGCATAGGCAAACAGGGGGAAGGCAAGGTCTCCCAACTCGGGCTTGGGAGGGGTCTGCACAGCCAGGGGTGGCAAAACGACCTCTTCTCCAAGAATTGTAAGGGCATATAGGGCAAGTTCCTTCTCAACAAGGGCTTTCCAAGACTGACGTACTGTATCAAGCATAGTATATTCCTTTTCGTACAAGTAGAAAGAACTATACTATAAACCAAACTTATGCATCAAGGCCGATGCTAATCTCTCCGCTGCTGAGAATCTCCACACCCCCACCCTCGACCCTCACCACCAAGTGGGCATCCTCATCGATGGATAGGGCCAGGGCCTTGCGCTCTTTCCTCTGCGCTCGAATGAGAATCTGCTTGCCCAGGACAATGGAGCGTGAGCGGTATTCAGGCAGGAAGGAGCGCTCTTCCAGGGTAGTTGAGTACCCGACAAGGAGAGTGACCAGGGAGGCAACCAACGAAGAGGCATCGACCTCCTTGGGAACGAGGGAGCTTTTCGGATAGAGGGAGGTTACAATGGGGCGAAGAGCTGGGGGGTACGCTTGGAGGGGTGTGGAAAAGTTGATGCCGATACCCACCACCACCGAGGCGAGCTTCCCGCTTTCCATATTCATCACCCCTTCGGTGAGGATGCCCCCCACCTTGCGTCCGTCAAGGAAGAGATCGTTTACCCATTTTATGCCACAAGAGATAGCACACACCTCCTCGACGGCTGCCGCTGTGGCCACAGCGGCAGCGCTGGTTATCAGGGAGGCCAATAGGACAGAAGCGGGAGGGGCAAGGACCAAGCTGAGGTAGATGCCGCCCTTGGGGCTTGAGAACTCTCGCCCCAGGCGCCCCCTACCCCCACTCTGGCTGTGGGCAAGGACTAAGGTAGGAAGAACACACCCTTCACTGGCAAGCTGCTTTGCATAGCGGTTGGTCGAGTCTATGGTA